>NZ_JBIQEC010000018.1:0-52407 GCF_045370505.1 Moraxella sp. 179-F 1C4 NHS
ACTCAGAAGTGAAACTCCAATGCGCCAATGGTAGTGTGGTTCGCCCATGTGAGAGTAGGTCATCGTCAGCTCCCTATTCCAAAACACCCCCTTACAACAGTAAGGGGGTGTTTTTTTGTATTGTACTTTCTCAAGATGTTTTATATAGGGTATTGTCGGAGACCGAAAATGCTGAGACACTACTTTTATGAAAACCCTACAACAAAACACAAGTGTTGTAAAATCTGGTATAAACATAAGAAAGATGGCATGTCAAAGCTTATCTGCTGTACCTTTTAAAGCTTAATAAAATAGAAAAAGAAAAAGTGTGGCAACTACCACACTTTTTAACGATAAATAAAATACAAGTTTTTTGGCGATTATTTTGATAAATCTATCGCATAATCCGCCAAGCCTTTATTTGAACCGTCGTCATTATTTACGATGCTAATATTGGTTAATCCTGCTTTTTGGGCAAAGTCAATTTTGTTTGCACTCGATTTAAAGGTTACAGGACCCGCTGTTTTTACTTTGACAAACCGCCAGCTACGACTGCTACCATTATTGGTTAATGATAAATTCTTAGCCGCTTTGATGTAATTAATCAGCACATCACGATTGGCATCGGGTGATTCGACTACATTGGTACTATTGATGCTGTAGTACTCCTTTAGACCTGATGCACGATAGTTATTGGTTGCGATGATAAATGGTGCGTTGTCTTCAATCGGCTTGCCTTTGTAGGTTAAGTTTTGGATACGGCTACCGATAGGTTTAGTCACATCAATCTCATATTGCACATCGGCTGAGGTAAACATATCAAAGTTATACCCAGGAAAAGTGCTGATTAACGATTGTGGTGTGGTAAGACTTGGGTTTATTTGATTAAAGCGTTTGGCAGAATTCTCTAGCCATTTTTTGATATCACTGCCTTGTATTTTTACTGCAAACACGGTATTTGGATACAGGTATAAATCAGCCGCATTGTTAATGGCGATATTGCCTTGAGCAACATCCGTATAATCTGAACCCCCTGCAAATCCGCTTTTAAATGGGGCGCTCACTGATAAGACAGGGACATCTTTATATTGTGGCAAATTGGCGTCAATATAATCGCTGATATAGTTGGCTTGGGCTTGGTTGACCACTTGAATCGCTGACACATCACCCACATCAGCAAAGTAAGAAGTCATTGAGAAATCGGATGTACCGATTGGGGTTTTGACATAATTAATAGTGGCATTATGTTCTGCTTGAATTAATTGAGCCACTCGCGGGTTAGCTGCTACAAAAGTTTTATCAGCATTTTGGATAGTACGCACTTCCACTTTGGTATTGTTTTTATTGACGACCCATTTTTTGCCATCGAAGGTTAGATTCAATTTGATGACCCCTAACCCTTTACCCCAAAAACTGGGCATGACAGCAGGGACGTTGTTTAAAAAGCCATTAACTTTATCAATACCGGCTTGGTCTAGGCGGGTGTCTTTGCTATTAGCATCGGGAAACACTTGATGTGTGTGTCCCATCAAAATCGCATCAATACCTGCCACTTGCGATAGATACCAACTGGCGTTTTCCATCGTTGGGCTGTATGGTGAGGTATCAATACCACCATGCGACAAGGCGACAATGACATCTGCACCTTCATTTTTCATTTGTGGCACATATTTTTCTGCCATTTCTTTTGCACCGGCGGTGGTGACTTTGCCGTCTAGCCATTTTTTGTCCCATTGCATAATACCGGGTGTGGTAAATCCAATGATACCAATTTTTAGCGGTACGGTAACCGTCTTACCATCTGGTGTGGTTGCCGTAAAGGTTTTGGTAATGATTTTATAAGGCTTGAACAGTGGCTGATTATTGCGAGTGCTAATGACATTGGATAAAACCAAGGGGAAGTTAGGTCCTTTACAAGCACTGGCACTTGCGGTTACGCCATCAACATTAAACTGACTGCCTGTAATTTGATTGAGATAGTTCAACCCATAGTTAAATTCATGGTTACCAATCGTACCTGCATCATATTTTAGGTCATTCATAACCTTATAAATGCCTAGTGTTTCGTTGCATTTGACAGGGTTCACCGTTGCTTGATAGTCACCTAAAGCACTACCTTGAATGGTATCACCGTTATCTAGCAAGATATTATTGGCAAATTCACTACGAGCGTTATTGATAAGCGTTGCGGTTCGCTCAAGCCCAAAACTTTTGTCTTCTGTCAACTTGTAATAATCATAACTCATGACATTATTATGTAAATCTGACGTTTCAAGAATAGTAAAGTTAAGGTTCGTATTGGTAGCGATTTGCTGGGGTTTAGGGTCATTACTATCATTCTCATTGTTATTACAAGCAACAAGTGACATGCTTGCTACAATCATGGATGTAGTGAGGCAAATGCGCTTGATTTTCGTATTCTTATAATAATGTTTTTTATAATGATGGGTCTTATAGTTCATGATCGCTCACTAAATTAGGCTCAAATAAGAGCGTTGATAAATTTGTGAAATATCATAGAAAGGTTGCGTGACAAAATGATGAATAGTGAGGGGCTAATAAAATTCGCTACCCACTCCCTAGTCTTAAGCGACCCTGAAAACATCCAATTGTTACGACCAAGCATCCAAAGACGCATCTGATTGTTTGCCCAATTCTGGGATAACCCTTAGCTTGCTCGCCAATACACCTTAAGTACGCTATTATCCCGACTTAACTGTAATAACTCATCCAATAGCGAACGCAGTTTTTTCGTTGTTGTCGCTTCAAGACCACCCCAGATGTGGTCAATTTTGTGAGGATGTTGTTGTAAAAAATCTTGTAGTATCGTAAAAATCTGCGTATGGGGCAGTTGGTTATCATTCGCCACAATTGGCAACACCGTTGCAGGATACTGGGCTAAAACGTCTTCTAAATAAGCCAAATCTTGCTGGCTTTGTAAAAAGGTCAGTACAATCGGCGGTATTGTCTGCTCGCTCATTTGCCACTGCTCTAACAGTCTGGCTACGGTCGGTAGTGAGGTTTCATCAGCGATTAATAGACTTTGTCCCTGTGGCTGATTAACATCGAGATGGTCGATTTTTTCGGGGAATTCTCGCTCACTGGTAAACACATCGCCTGTTTTTAACGATTTTACCCAAGTTTCGCCAAGACTGATTTCGCCGTTTTTTTCTCCATGACAATAAATATCTATCCAAGCCAGGTTTTGCGTTTCACCATTTTCATTCACGGTTTGCCATGCCTTGCGAAGCGTATAATAGCGGTATGGGCGGGGGTGTTTTTTTAGGTCGGTGTCGGGCAGTTTGACATCAAACAAAAACGCATAACCTGCAGCTAAATCGGATAAATCGCTATCTGTTTGCACTGTCAAACGATACATATGGTGACTGACCGCTTCCACGCTTTGCAGGCAAAATTGACGCTGCTTGATGTCAATGGTTTTTTTACCTTGTTTGCGGTCACTGCGCTGCAATAAGGCGACATACTGGCCGTTAAATTTTTCAAGGGTTTGGGTCGGCTCACTAAATGCCAAAAGCTGATTGTCTAAGTGCTGCTCGTTTTGCGTAAATTGCAAATCCAACAGTAAGCCTTGTTGATAGATTTGGCGCAAGGTCGCATTTTTTAAGGTTTTTTGCTGAACCTTGGTTAAGTTTAGCAAGCCTAATGCCATGTGCTTCATATCATCGCTGTGGTCTTCGTTGATGTGATCGATGATGTCGGCAATTTCGGGGTCATCAAATAAAGTCAGATTTTCTGGGTGCATAGAATGTAATTTTTGTTAAAGGGCGATAAGGAAAGGACTTGGGGCAACAAGTCCTTTGTTTAAATTTATGAACATGATTAAAACTTCGCTGTTAAGCTAACACTGGCTTGTCGCTCTGCGCCCATCCAGCAATTATTGCGGTCATAACAACTACCCACGTAGGTTTTGTCAAACAAGTTACTGACCGTTAAGCCCACATCGAACATGCGGTTAATTTGATAACTGCCAGCCAAATCCACCAAGGTCACGCTTGGTAAAGTATCTGAATTCTCTCTATCAATCTGCATCCCAGCGATGTGCCGCACACCCACTTGCACCGCGGTTTTGGCGTTGGGTTTCATACTTGCCCACAGTGTGGCGTTGTGCTTGGCAATTTGTTGCGGGGTATTGCCAACCAGCTGGGGGTTAAACTCATCCTTGGTGATTTCGGCATCGACATAACCATAGCCGACACCCACATTGAACCAATCGTTGAAACGATGATCGGCAGAAATTTCAAAACCTTTTGATGTGGTTTCACCTGTTTGGGTTTGTTTGGTCCAGTCGATGGCAGTGACCTTGTCATTTTTGCGCGTGATATCGTAGGCAGACAGCGTGGCTTTGGTGGCTTTATCTAGCGAGTTGTATTTTATGCCGACTTCAACTTGGTTGGCGGTGGTGGGTTTAAAGGCTTCACCTGTAATATAGTTGACGCCCAATAATGGTTGAAATGACTGAGCGTAGCTGACATAGGGGGCAAACCCATTGTCAAGTTGATACAGGGCGGACAATCGCCCGGATGTTTGCTTGGCTTCGTTGACGGTGGTTTTTGCATTGCTACCTGTGGCAGTGGTTTTGGTGGTGCTCTTATAGTCATCATGACGTAACCCTGCGACCACAGTGAGCTTGTTCCATTGCATTTCATCTTGTAGATAAACGCCGAATTGACTTTGCTCAATATCATCGGTTTGTTGATAGCCTGTCAAACTAAGGGCAGTTTTGCTAAATAAGTCATAATCAGGATCGCTTAAATCGATGATGGGTACGCCATTGTACATGGCGTCTGCGTACTTAGCCGTGCTGTCAGTTTTTTGATAGTCCACACCCACTAGCAAATTGTGGGAGGTATCATCGGTAATCAGACTATAAGCCAATTGGTTATCGGTTGCCCAGTTGGTCATTTTCTCATCGGTCGTGTAGGCGGTGCGTATGAGCTGGCTGTCTGAGCCTTCGCTAAAGCCTTGATGGTAGGTGTTTTTTTGCTGCGCATCGGCATCGGTATAACGCAAGGTATGTTTAAAGGTCAACAAATCATTGATTTTCCAGTTGATGGTCTCGCTTGGCATAAAGACTTTTTTACTAAAATCATTCCATTTATCGCCGGCGTAGGCATCCGCGTCTAACTTACCATAACTGGCTTTATACACTGTGCCAACGCTTGGTAGTGGGGTAGAAGGGACTTGATGGGGGTCATCTTGATAATACAAATTGGCAAGCACCGAGATATTGTTGCTCGGTTTGTATTCGATAGAGGGATTGAGTAGCACCCGTTTTTCTTCAGTCGTTTGCATTTGTCCGTCTTTTTCACGGGCTAATGCCACCATGCGATAATTGGTGCTATCGTTAATAGGACCTGTGCTGTCAATGGCGATTTCTTTAAGATTATTGGTGCCTGCCCGTAGTCTGATTTCATTTTCGGGAGTGCTTTTTGGGGTTTTGGCGATTTGATTGACCATGCCGCCCGGCTCATTATAGCCGTACAGCGACGAAGCAGGTCCCTTGAGTACTTCCACAGCTTCGGTGGCATAAGCATCGACTTGGGGCATTAAATTCCAAGTTCCATCATACGGCAGCCGCATCCCATCATAAAAGTTGGAATAATTCTTAAAACCACGCAGGGTGTATTCATCAAAAATACCAACCGTCCCACGACTTTCGCTACTGACACCTGGCTCATAACGCAGCGCACTCGCGACACTGTCTGCTTGGCGTTGCTGCAATGTCTCTTGCTCGATACGAGAATAACTCATGGGGGTTTTTTCGGGGTCAAGGGCGGTCTTGGTAGCGGTGGTGCGGTAAGCATCACTACGAATGACCAAGGTATCTAATGTGGTTTCAGGTGCTTCTTCGCTATTGGTCGCAACGTCTGCCAGCACTTGATTGGTAAAAACATGGCTGATACCTACTGCTAAAGACGCCCGTATTGCTACTGATAAAAAAGATAAACGCATAAGTGACCCCGCCCTAATAAATAATTACAGAAATTTACAGTATGTTAAAAGTAATGAAAATAATAACAATAATTATTCTCATTTGCAATTATATTTAATCAGCTGTTACGAGGTTTTAGCGCAGATCATATAGATTCTTAATGCTCACCAATCACTGTAATGGCATCTAGACTGGCTTTTTCGCGTTGCAAACCGGTCAGCTCGCTGAGTTCGCCATTTTTCATCATCAACAATCTATCCGCCTTTTCAAAATAGCTGTCATCATGACTGATAATAAACAGCGTTTTGCCCATTTTTTGCAACATGGGAATAATAGTGTGATAAAACACACGGCGATAGGCAGGGTCTTGGTCGGCAGCCCATTCATCAAGCAGTAAAATAGACTTTTCTTCGGCGACAGCAAGCAGCATGGCAAGGCGTTTACGCTGCCCCTGCGAAAGTTCGGTGGCGCTAAGTTGGTTATCGGTGACGCTGACTTTTTCTTTGATGGCTAAAATATCTAGCCAATTATCGATTAACTCAGCATTGGGCGCATTTTGTGCGTTTCCCATCACAGTGTTAAACAGATAAAAATCGCTATAAATCGCTGAAAATAACTGGCGATAATGGGGGTAATGTTCTGAGGCGACAGGCTGATTATCGATAAAAATACCGGCATTTTCCGCAAGTTTAGGCTGATATAACCCTGTGATGAGCTTGGCAAGTGTCGATTTTCCGCTGCCATTGGCGCCAATTAAGAACACCACTTCGCCCCGTTTTAACGTAAAGTTAATATGTTTTAAGCCAAAATTTGCGCTATTGTCATAGTGATAATTTATATTTTTAAAAGTAATGACTTGCCAATTTGGGGTTAAAATTTGGGTATCAAAATCGGGGCTATAGTCGGCAAGCTGTAATGACTGTATTTTTTCCAAAGCAACTTTAGCCGTTTGCACGGTGGGAAATGCCCCAATCGCCATCAGTAGAGGCGACTGGATAAATAATACGGTGAGGGCAAACGTAGTGGCGGTGGCGGTATCTACCCAGTGATAAATATTGGCTAGGGCATAAATCACCCCAATTACGGCAAACATCATAATATTTGACCAGCTTACGGCTGATAAATGAAAAGTATCTGCTTTGACAATATGGTTGAAATAGTCGCTTGCGTGGCGTTGATAATCATTGGTAAATAGACGTTTGGCACGTTCACGATTTAACGCAAGTTCTTTTCGTCCATCAATCACCGCTTGATAATCTTGATACAGTGCATCATTGATTTCTCGTAATGTGGCTAAATGGGCATACACGTGACCCACGAGTTTACTGCTGATAAAAATGGTCAGCGTAATACACCCCATGACCACAAGCAGCATTGGCAGAGATAAAAACCCCAAATAAACCGCGGTCGCTGTGCAGATAATTACCCCTTGCACCAGCTCAGGCAAGCGTACAAACGCCACGGTAATCGACTGCACATCGGTAGTTAAGCTGGCTAACAGCTTGGCACTACCGATTTTCTCGATTTGGGCGATTGAAGTGTCTAAGATACGTTTTATCAGTTGCGAACGTAATTCAAACACAAAGCGATGTCCCAACTTAGTCAAGGCAAGCTGTGACATAAACGTTGTCGCTAATAAACCCATAATCGCTACCAAAAATATCGCTAATATTTGCCAACTGCCTAAGAGGTTATTATCAGTGCCGACTGCTGCGATTAAAAAACGGTTAATAAAGGCGATAATAGCGACATTCACCAAGGCATTAAGCAGATTGAGCAAGATGACTTTGATAAAGGCAATACGGTGCTGTTGCCAGATAAGGGTCATAAGAGGCATGGTAGTGGGGAACATGTATTTCCTGTTTAGCTTTTATTTTTTAGGCGGTCTCAAATAAAAATCGGACAAAGCAAGCTTTATCCGATGGCAAACGATAACAATGGGTAAAGTTAAAAATCAAAGGTCGCTGACAGCTTCAATGTGCGTGGCTCACCTAAGGTAAGATAGCCTGCACCGTTGTCACCTGCGGTATTTTCATAACCGCCCACCGATGACCAGTAGTCTTTATCGGTGACGTTAGCAATCACCCCTTTGAGCGTGACTGCTTTACCCGCAAGTTGGGTTTTATATCTCGCGCCCAAATCTACAGTGGTGTAGCCATCGACTGTTAGGGTGTTGGCATCATTGGCGTAACGTTTGCCAGTATGGATGACATCGCCTGTCAAGGTTAAGCCGTCTACTTGGGGTAAGTCATATTCTAGCCCTAGGTTCAACAGGTGTTTTGCCGCACCGATAACTTGCTTCCCTTCAGTGGCATCGCTACCGGTGTCTTTTTGCTCGGTATCAAGGAAGGTCACGCCGCCTAGCACTCGCATATTGGCGGTGGGTTGTCCATATACATTGAGCTCAACGCCTTTATGTTGGTTTTTGCCGTGCGCTTCAAAGGTGGTATCAACGGTAGTATAACGCGG
The DNA here is from genome assembly GCF_045370505.1 of Moraxella sp. 179-F 1C4 NHS. NCBI lineage: Bacteria > Pseudomonadati > Pseudomonadota > Gammaproteobacteria > Moraxellales > Moraxellaceae > Moraxella > Moraxella sp. 179-F 1C4 NHS. The sequence continues at coordinate 8,402 of NZ_JBIQEC010000018.1, forward strand.
CTTGTTGGTTTGAAAAGCGGTGAGACCTGCGCCGATAACGCCGCGGTCGTATTTCACGCCGATTTCGCTTTGTTTGGTGACGTACGGTGACATGGCTTGACCTGCATTGGTCAGCTCAGTTGTTACGCCATCGATGGTGGTGGTGAGTGGGGCAGTTTCGCCTTTGCTGAGGCTTTGCATATAGTTAGCAAAGACTGACCATTCATCGGTTGGGCGATATAATAGGGCAAACGCAGGCGTGGTTTTACTTTCTTTATATTTGCCATTGCTGGCTTGGGTAGTGGGGTCAAAACTTTCATCTTCAATGGTTTGGTGTCTTGCCCCCAAGGTCACTTGAAGTTTATCATCCATGAAGGCTAGGGTGTCTGCCAATGCCACACTGGTGAGGGTGGTTTCGCCTGTCTTAGTAGGATGGTCGATATCGCCACCTGCCAACGCCGCTGCTGACCAGCTGGGTTTGGCGTACGAGGTTGGGTGATATAGATTGGTCGTTAGTGTGTTTTGCCAATCAAATTGATAAGGCGCTTTTATCTGTGATTTATAGATATTGCCAGACACTACCCAGTTATGGTTGATTTTGCCTGAGGTCAGTTTGCCACGAATACCGATTTCACCTGTGTTGATGTCGTCTTCACGGGCATTGTCAAAGCGGTAGGTGGTGCCATCGCCATTTAAATTGGTGACCGTCAAGTTAGCGAGCGAGTTCTCTTCTTCGCCATGACGAAAGCCATACGCGCCATACGCAGTCAAATTTGGGCTAAGGTCATATTCAGCCCGTAATGTACCAAACACATCTTTTTCATTTGAATAACTCCACGGTTGCGACCAGTTGCTTTTGGCATCAGCGGCATTGGGTACACGGGTCAAACCTGACAAGGTGACATTGGTGCGTGTTTTTTGCAGTTCGTTATTTTGATAGCCCAAATCTGCCGATAACCGCATGTTATCTTGGCGATAATCTAAGCCCAACCCGACCAACCCCAATTTGGCTTTTTCATTATCGATTGCTGTACCGCCATCTTGATAAGCGACATTGGCACGCACACCGTACGCTTGATTTGCGCCAAACCGTTGTCCGACGTCTAGGGCAATTTTACCATTTTCGGCATTTTCGCTGCTGATAGTGACTTTACGAATCGGCGTTTGAGTGGCACGCTTTGGCAGTAAATTGACTGTGCCCCCTTTATTACTACCCCCGGGTGCCATGCCATTTAGGAAGGTGCTAGCGCCACGTTGTACTTCGACCCGCTCAAATAGCTCACTTGCGATAAATTGACGAGGCATAATGCCGTATAAGCCATTCATCATGGTATCGTCAGAGTTGGTGACAAATCCGCGAATCAGATAAGCTTCTTGAAAGTTACCAAAGCCACGAGCCACACGCACCGTTGAATCTTTTTTTAGGATATCCCCAACAGAATCCGCTTGTTTATTTAAAATAAAGTCATTGGTATAGGCTGTGGTGGAAAAAGGCGTTTCCATGGTCGATTTATTACCCAACATACCGATACGGCTACCGGTGGCGACTTGCCCACCTTGATAGGCGGGCGGCAAACCAGTTTTTGACGCATCCGCACTTGCAGTCACCACGATTTCATCGAGTAGGGTTTCTGTGGCAGCATCCGTGGTATTTGCTTCTTCTGCCATCGCCACGGTTGATAATAAGCCAACCGTACTTGCTGCCAAAGACGAACGCACGGCTAAAGATAATAGGGATAAACGCATATTCAATCACTCAAAAGACAATAGATAAAACATTTTTGCGAATGATAACAATTATTATTTCTATTTACAATAAGTAATGATAGCGTAACCAAAGAAGTTATGTTTTTAATTTTTCATACCTTTCATCAACCATAAAAAATATAAACCGCCTACGATGGAAGCGATTGTGCCCGCAGGTATTTCATAGGGAAAAATCGCATAACGTCCCACCCAATCAGCAATCAACATCAATCCTGCGCCCAGTAGCGCTGATAAGGCTAATTGGTGAGGTAACTGCACTGCCCCGAGTGTCTTGGCTAAATGCGGCGTCATCAACCCAATAAAACTTAGCGGTCCAACCGCCAGTGTCGAAACAGTGCTTAACACTGCTACAAGGCTAAAAATCAGTATTTCGCTACGTTTTACTGATACGCCCAAACCGCGAGCCATCGTTTCATCTAAGCTAATCACCCTAAGCGGCTTTAGTAGCAAAAAACTGAGCAAAAATAACACTGTACCGATGACCATTAATGCCCACGCTGTCACAGGATAAGCATGATATGTTGTACCCGATAGCCAATTGAGCATCGCTTGTAAGCGAGGGTCGCCTGACAGTTTGATTAAAGTTAACATACCACCCATCAATGCAGAAATCGCCACACCGACGAGTAACAAATAGCTTGAGGATAGCCGACGAGCAAGCCATAAAATCAACAGTAACACCAAAGCCGCACCTAACAGTCCACCCAATAACGGCAATCCCAATGCCCAAAAAGAATCGGTTGCCAGTCCCAGTGTGCCTAATATCACTGGGCTGAACACGAACACCAATACCACCCCCAATGCCGCACCTGAACTGATGCCCATGACTTCAGGACTTGCCATCGGATTTCGAGTCAAGTTTTGTAATAGCACCCCTGCGGTAGCCAGCATCAGACCTGTTGCCATTGCCGATAAGGTACGCGGCAGGCGAAAACTCTCGATAAAACTTGCCTCGGTATGCCACCCAAAACTGCCCATCGCATCAGGGGAAATACCTAATACACCTAGCGTCACAAGCAGCAACAACCCTACCGCAACCGCCCAAAAACCGCCACCAAAGTATCGGCGTTTGCCGACCAACAGGCTAGGGCTTTGTTCGGCAATCATGGGTTGTTTACTTTGTCGAATGACTAACCAAATAATCAACCCTGCACCTAAAATCCCTGTGACCGACCCCACAGGCAGCATCATATTAAGTAATGGTTTGAACCAGGGTGACAGCAGCATCACAATGTTATTAGTGAGCCACAACAACATCGCTCCAAAGGCAAAACCTGCCATTAAGCGTTGCCCAATCGGGCGAATCGCTACTACATTAACGACACTTGCCGCAGCCAAGCCGACAAAACTTAAAACGCCCACGCGGCTTACCACGCTTGCCGTGACGACCGCAACAAGGATTACTACCAGCATACGCACAGCCGCCACAGGCACTCCCAAGGCTTTGGCTTGGCGTTCATCAAGGCTCATGATGGTTAAAGGTTTGACCAAAAACAACAAGATGACGGGCAGGACTAGGCTTATTAGCACAAAAAACTGGCTATTTTGCCAACTGGTTTGGGTTAAGTTACCGCTTTCCCATGCCATGACCCCCATAACCCTTTCTGAGAAAAAAATCATCAACAGTGAGGAAATAGCAGAAAACAAAATATTGACCACCAAACCACCCAAAATGAGCACCACAGGATTCATCCGACTGTTGGCAGCAATCGCAAACACCAAGCCCATACTCAGCAATGCCCCACCAAATGCCACCCAAAAGCTACCATATAAGCCAAAACTGGGAAAAAACAGCGTCACAATTAATAAAGCCAATTGTGCCCCTGTCCCTACCGCAAGCGTACTGTCTGAGGCAAGGGTATTTTTGACCAACTGCTGTAGCAAGACACTGACTACGCCCAGTAATCCGCCGGCAAATATCGCCACTAGCATAGTCGGCAAAATTTGTAACTGCGCCACCATTTGCGCTAAGGTTAGCGACTGTGAACGGGCAAATAATAACCCCAAGGCATCATGCCAAGTGGTTTTAAGGACTAAAGCCGTGGTCATTAAAACCAGCGACAATAAGCCACTAAAAAGCCAAAGGGCAGGGGCATTCAAGGGCTTGATAATTCGCTGATTATCTCGCTGGTTATGTTGTAGCCTAGTTTTATTACCCATTCGCCTTGCCCCCTAACCAATGAGCCTGATTTAATCGCTCGCCAAATACCACCATAGAAGACACGCCACCATACAGCCAAATCGGCGGTAAGACTGCCATACAGCGGCTATTGTTAGCCCTTGCGCCATAGCCTAGACGCTGCCACAGCAAATTCTTGGCTAATTCTTGACGTAGCATAGGACTAAACGGCTCAACCACTACCAAACAGGTATCATCATCAAGTTTTGCCAAATCACCCAATGCTAGCGAATTAAATCCCCAAAGATTACCTTTACCCATCTGATCTTCAAGTGTAATCAAATTTAACCCCATCACCTCAAATGTCGGTCGAAACAGGCTATTGTTGGTATAAATCCGCAAATTATTGCTATCGGCAAACTGCACTACCGCAATTTTTTTGATGTGGGGATACTTTTGGCGAAATGTCGCACCAAGCTCGCCAAGCTGTTTTTTTGACTGGGTTAAAAATTGCTGGGCGCGTTGCGGCTGATGAATAATTTCACCCAGCTGAAGTGTCGGTTCAGCATAGTCCTGCCAAGTCGCTACCGCGTTTTTTGACATAAAACTCACCGACTTATGGGGTGTGTTGCCGTAAGCAGGTCTTAGATGGGCATAAAAATCATTATCAATAATCACCATATTTTCAGAAGCTGAGGTGAGTTGGGCAAGCCGTTCAAAGTTTGGGGTGAATCGTTCCCCAATATCGATGATATCGCTTGGCAGCGAGGGCGTGCCCACCCATTCACGGTAGCTTTTGGTATCGCCTGTGGCAATCGGTGGATAGCCTATGGCAGTGAGTGTCGAAGCCACCGCCCAATCAGGGGTGATGACTTTGACGCTGTGAGCATCTGCGGGCGGCGCTTCAAGCTTTAAATCCCGCTGAGGCTGGCAAGCTGTCAAAAAAAGCAAAACAAGCAACAAGTAACAAGCTCTCATCACACCACCGCCACTTTATTTCCGGTGACTGGGTGACTTAATAAATGCAAATTGATACCAAAAATCTGGTCAAGCACTTGCGGTTGCATGGTACTGGCGATATCACCAACATGACAAAGCTTGCCGTTTTTTAACGCAATAAACTCATCACAAAACTGTGCCGCAAGATTAATATCATGAATAATAATCACAATCGCCTTGTTTTTCTGCCGTGCCAAATCACGAATGAGACGCAGTATTTCAACTTGATAGACGATATCGAGCGGGGCAAGTGGTTCATCAAGTAGCAGATAGGGCGTATCTTGGGCGATACACATGGCAAGCCATGCCCTAGCGCGCTCTCCACCGGATAGCGTTGCCACTGATTGCTCGGCAAACGGCGTGACTTGGGTCAGCGCCATTGCTTCACGCACCTTAGTGTGGTCTTGTGACGTGGGCTTTTGTAGCCATTTTTGATAAGGGTATCGCCCTAACATCACCAGTTCGGCAACGGTAAATTGACTGGCATCAGGCAATTTTTGCGGTAAATAGGCGACTTGCTGTGCGAAGGTTTTTGGCGGTAAATCAAAGATTGATTTGTCAGTGAAATCCTGTAATAAAATCTGTCCGCTAGTGGGGGTGGTTTCCCCTGCCAAAGCTTTAATCAATGTCGATTTGCCCGAACCGTTATGCCCAATTAAGGCATAGATTTTTCCCTTATCAATGGTGACATTGATGTTGTGTAAGAGGGTTTTTTGTTGGCGTATGACGGTAAGCGATTGGGTGGTTAGCATGATTTGCCCAAGGTCAAAGTTTTAAAATAGCAAATCATAGCATTGATGATAATAATTATCATTAATTTTTATAAACAAGAATTAATATCATTTAAGATATTGATAACGATTATCATTCACACTATAATACAGCGATTTTAAGACTTTTCCTAAACATACAGCGCTATAACTATGTCTATCCAACGTCACGCTAACTTTAGTCCAGCCCATTTCTCAAACGATATTAGCAGCATAGTCGATAAAAAGTCGGGCACGTTGGCACTGATTGGTGTATTGAGCTTACATGGTATCGTAGCGATTAGCTTGGCAAATATGGCAACGCCTGATATCAAACCGCCCAAAGTCACGCCACCGTTAGAAATTAGCTTTATCGCGCCACCACCTGCGCCAACCAAGCCTGAAGAGATGAGCGTAACAGCCGAGCAACAACCGATAAAACAACTACCTAAGCCCGTCGAAAAGCCAACAGAAAAGCCCATAGAAAAAATAGCAGAAAAACCAGAAGAAAAGCCGATAGAAAAACCCATCAGCAAGCCTGTTGAGAAAACAGTCGAAAAACCGATGGCTAAAAAACCTGTAGAACAACCGATTAAACCGTTACCCGAACCGTCGAAACCAGCAGACAATCCGATCGTCAAGCCGCCACAAGTTGACCAAGACATTGTCATGGCAAGGCAACTAGCCCTCGCCAATGAGCGAGCCGAACACGCGCAAAAACAACAACTTGAACGCCAACAAGCACTCGCCAGACAGCAAGACTTAAAACAACAACAAGAATTGGAGCGGCAACAAGAATTGGAACGGCAACAAGCGCTTGCACGGCAAAAAGCGTTGGACAACCAATTAATTGAACAACAAGAGCGTGAGCGCAAACAAGCAGAAATGGATCGTCAAAAAGCGTTAGCTGATGCCAAAGCCAGACAAGCAGATGAAGCTAGGGCGAAAGCCGAAAAGGCAAAACAACAACAAGCCGACAAGGATAAAGAAGCGCAACAAGCGCAAAATAATTCACCTGTGAGCTTTTCGGCAGGGCAAGCAAGTTGGCGGCGGCAACCTAGTTTTAGCTGTCATAGTGAAGACCTGGAAAACGGCGCATTAACGGCGATTATTCGCTATACGGTGGACAAACAAGGCAATCCAACCAGCGTCACTTTAGCCAAATCGACTGGCAATGTCAGAGTCGATAGACAACTGTCTATGCAGGCTAAGAGCGGCAAATTTAACCCCTTTACCAAAAATGGTGTACCGGTGGTGGGTATTGTCAATCTACCGGTTCGCTGTCAATAAAGATGATTGTTAAAAAAATCCGTTTTTCATAAAGCTTATCCCCGTACAAATTGCTTTAACCAATATCACTTGCCCATTGTAGATATAAAAAACCCTCTAAATAAGCTATTTAGAGGGTTTTTCTTAGAGATTTTTTTGCTAGCTAATGAATTAGTTGTATTCAATAACAAAATCTTCTGTGGCTACGCGTACTTTCGCCATAGGCGCAATCCAATCACGTGCTGGATCTGCAACACCCACGTACATGATTACGATACTTTTTAGCCCCAGTTTCTCTAAACCTAATACCTCGTCAATCAGCTTAGGATCAAAGCCTTCGGCAGGGCAACTATCTACTTTAAGCTCTGCTGCTTGAGCTAACGCAAGTCCCAAGCCAATGTAAGCTTGGCGAGCGATATGTTCAAAATTTTCGTCTGCACTCTTTTTAGCCACACTTGCTTTGAGCATGGAAGTATAGCTATCAAAACGCCCTCTAGGTAAGCCACGCTCATCTGTGGTCATGTCATACACGGTATCAATTTTTTCGGCGCTATAATCCTGCCAACCTGCAAAAACAAGCACGTGAGAACATTCTTTCATGCAGTCAGGATTGAGCGCACCCGCCACTAGCTGCGCTTTGATGGCTTGGTTTTTGACCACGATAACTTTAAAGGGCTGCAATCCCGATGAGGTGGGCGCCAGTCGGGCGGCTTCGATGATTTTGTCGATATTTTCCTGACTCACGCTTTGGTTTGGATCAAAGGCTTTGACGGCATGGCGCCATTGTAAATTTTCAATCAGTGACATGAAATATTCCTAATCTAGTGATAAAACTATAACGATAATAGTAGAGCGATAAAAGTTATTGTCCGAGCCTTTAAAGCAAGCTAAAGAAAGCTCGATGTTACTAATTTTGTCATAGGCTGTTAGAACGCTTGAAAGGCTTTCAACTTGCTCAACAAAACGGTAAATGTGCCCAAATGAGTCTTTGACATTTGAGCACGCCGCTTGCAATGGAAATTATGTTAAATTGATTATGCCACTACTTGGGTATGCAGACGTACGTCAACATTGCCACGCACCGCATTGGAATACGGGCAGACTTTGTCCGTCGTTTCCACCAAGTCTTTCGCTTGTTCTTCGCTGACGCCGCTAAGTTCAATATACAAATCGATGTCAAGCGCATAACCGCCTTGGGTATTCATGCCAAGCCCAACCACTGCTGAGGTTTTTGAGCTGACCCCTTCTAGCTTCATGCGCTGTGCCACATGAGTCAACGCATTGTCAAAACAAGCGGCATAACCCATGGCAAATAATTTTTCTGGGTTGACGCCTGTGCTATTTTGCTCAGGGGATTGTAAATCAAAGCCCAGTGAACCATCTTCTAGTGCAACGTGACCTGAGCGGCCGCCTGTTGAGGTAGCAGTTGGGGTTTTATAAAAAATTTTCATAAGAGTACCTTTTTTTGAATAATTAACTTGCGTGAATAAATGAAAAAATCGGCGATAGGCGTTATAACATTCGCCACAGTATTTAGGTTTTAATGTTTCGTTTGAAACAATTATATTTTACACAATATAATTTTCAGTGCCTAGACAAGGTAATAAAATTCTCACACGCTGCATACAAACTAATAACAAATGACTAAAAATGCTAAATCTAACGATACCCTGACAAGACGCATGATAATAGATAAGACGTAGGCAGATAGCGCTTAAGGCTAAAAATTTGTTTAATGGTTTTTGGGTGATAGATTGTAGGTACACACCTCTGTATGAGTCGAGCAGAGTTTCTGTGCTACTCGTTGTAGCAGATCTATTGCTTCGTCATCTAACTGCATGGCAGCTAACATAGCACTAGGAATGGTAGCGGCTTGGAGTTTTAGGGCATCCCCTTTGGCAGTGAGCGATATTTGTACCACCCGTTCGTCTTGGGTGGCACGCTCGCGATGCACGAAGCCTTTGCTTTCAAGACGCTTTAATAAAGGCGTCAGGGTGCCAGTATCAAGGTCTAAGAAATCGCCCAATGAGCCGACAGTTTGTGGACTTTTTTCCCATAGCACCAGCATGACAAGGTACTGTGGATAGGTCAAATCCAAGGCTTTTAGCAGGGGACGATAGTGGTTAATGATACTTTTTGACAGTGAATAAATGGGAAAACATAACTGGTTACTAAGTTTGAGGGCATCAAGGCTCATCGTATTTTTTGGGACTCTAGAGATGAAAGGGTCATAGACCACTATAGGAAAAAACGCATCTTTGTGCAATCATTAACCACAGTTAGCGGTCTGTACGGTCAAGCAGTTGATAGCCGATGATAGTGCATAATGTGACAAAGATAGCGGGTTAAATGACGGCATTTGTTTTTAAATTCATAATCTTGCATAATGGGTTTGGTATAGTAAAAATCAAGGTGGGGATATGCTAATTGAGCCTTGGCACTGGCTAATTTTGGGGTTAGTGCTGATTATTCTTGAACTATTCTTGACCAGTTTTGTGAGTTTATCGATTGGTGTGGCGGCGATTGTGGTAGCCGCTTTGTCATGGCTATTACCGTTTAGCTGGTTTTTTTGGCTGATGGTATGGCTGATACTGTCGGTGATTTTTACTATCATTGGTTTTAAATTTATCAAGCCGTATATGCAAAATCGTACCACAGCAGGATTGGGTTCGGGGGTTATCATCGGGGAAACAGGCATGATTGTTCAAAGTCCGCAAGCAGATAAATTGGGCAAGATTCGTTTTAGTGTGCCAATTTTTGGGGCGGATGAGTGGGTGTGTCGTAGCTACCAAAGCGCACCGCTGGCAGTTGGCGATAGAGCCATTGTCGTGGATGTCATTGGAAATGAGTTGCTTGTAGAATCCACCAAGCAACAATAAGCATTAATAAGCATCAATAAAGGAATTGTCATGGAAGCGTTGAGCGGTATTGGTATTTTTCTGGTCGCCTTTGTGCTATTTACCCTTTATAAAGGGGTAAAAATCGTACCACAAGGGTTTAAATGGATTGTACAGCGTTTGGGAAAATACCATCAAACCTTAGAGCCTGGGTTGAATTTTATCATTCCTTATGTCGATAACGTGGCGTATAAAGTGACTACCAAAGACATAGTGCTAGATATTCCATCGCAAGAGGTAATCACCCGTGATAACGTCGTGATTATCGCCAATGCAGTGGCGTATATCAATATCGTGCATCCAGAGCGCGCCGTGTATGGTATTGAGAATTATGAGCAGGGCATTCGTAATTTGGTACAAACCTCACTGCGTTCTATCATTGGTGACATGGATTTTGACAGTGCGCTATCATCGCGTGACCAAATCAAAGCCGCGCTAAAAATGTCAATTTCTGATGATATTGCCGATTGGGGAATTACCCTAAAAACCGTGGAAATCCAAGATATTAGCCCATCACCCACCATGCAAATGGCGATGGAAGAACAGGCGGCTGCGGAGCGTCAACGCCGTGCTACAGTGACCAAAGCGGATGGTCAGCGCCAAGCGGCGATTGCAGAAGCTGATGGACGTCTTGAGGCTTCACGGCGTGATGCCGAAGCACAAGTGGTGCTGGCGCGAGGCAGTGAGCAATCAATTCGCTTGATTAGTGAAGCGGTGGGCGAGCGCGAAATTCCGCTGCTATATCTACTAGGTGAGCAGTACATCAAAGCCATGACTGATATGTCAAAATCACCGAATGCCAAAACCGTGGTACTGCCTGCTGATATCTTAAACACAGTACGCGGTATGATGGGGGAAGTGGGCAATAAAATCCACCGTCCTTAAATTTGGCAGCACTTACCTGCTGACTTGAGCCGCTGACTGAAATCGCTGACTGAAACCGCATCACCTTGCGGTTTTTTATTCGCCAAAATTGGGTAATCATGACATTTTAGGATGTACAGTATGCGTGAAATGAAAAATTTACTATTGGTATTACATACCCCATCAGATAATACCCAGCGATTAGCAGAAGTTGCAAAATCCGCCACACAGCTAGCGGATATTGATAACGTCACCGTGATTGTTAAAACACCGTTACAAACCCAAGTGGAAGATGTGTTAAAAGCGGATGCCATTATCATTGGCACGACCGAAAATTTTGGTTCTATGGCGGGACTAACCAAGGATTTTTTTGAGCGAATTTATTACCCGGTGCTTGAGCAAAAACAAGGGCTGCCTGTGGCGTGTTATATCCGTGCTGGGCTCGACGGTACAGGTAGCAAACGCGCGGTAGAGAGTATCGTCACAGGATTGCGTTGGCGCTGGATACAACCGCCCTTGGTATTAAAAGGTGAATGGTCAAGCGCATTTGATGAGCAAGTTGCTGAGCTTACTATGGCGGTCTGTGCGGGTTTATCATTGAATATTTTATAACGGCTTTAACATGATTTCCGAGTAAATTACTCAAGTTTTTTTCCGCGTGATTATCAAGTTTGTTATAATATCAACAATTTCACATTGTATGACACGCTGTAAGGATAGTTATGACCCGTAAGCCTGAACTTTTATGCCCTGCTGGCACTTTTCGTAATATGCAATATGCGTTTGCCTATGGCGCAGATGCCGTCTATGCGGGACAAGCACGCTATAGCTTGCGGGTGCGCAATAATGATTTTGATGAGGAAAATCTTGCCAAAGGGATTGCCTACGCCCATTCACTGGGCAAGCAATTTTATGTCGTGGTCAATATCCAAGCGCATAATGCCAAGCTTAAAACCTTTATCGAAGACATCCGCCCTGTGATTGAGATGAAACCCGATGCACTGATTATGTCAGATGCTGGGATGATTATGATGGTACGTGAAGCCTTTCCAGAGCAGGTAATTCACCTATCGGTGCAGGCGAACGCGGTAAACTGGGCAACGGTCAAGTTTTGGAAACAAATGGGCGTCAGCCGCGTGATTTTGAGTCGCGAGTTGTCACTCAAAGAAATCGAACAAATCATTGCTGAAGTGCCTGATATGGAAATTGAGGTATTTGTGCATGGGGCACTTTGTATGGCCTATTCGGGTCGTTGCTTGCTCTCTGGCTATATCAATAAACGCGATGCCAACCAAGGCACTTGTACCAATGCCTGTCGCTGGTCATACAACACCTATAAAGCAGAAGAAAACGAAACGGGCGATATCGTGCCCACGCAGCCTATCACGCAGCCTGTTGCCCAAGCTATCAATAGCCCCGAAGTTTTTGTTCCTACTCAAGCCACGCAAGAAGACGCCATTCAAACTGTCAATCTAAATGGTGATGTGGTGATGGGCGATGACTATGTACAGCAGCCATCGGATGAAGTGGTACTGATTGAAGAACAAGGTCGCCCAGGCGAATTGATGGCGATGTTTGAAGATGAACATGGCACTTATATTATGAATTCTAAAGACTTACGTGCCGTCGAGCTAGTGCCTGAGCTGACCCAAATGGGCGTGCACTCACTTAAAATCGAAGGCCGTACCAAGTCGCATTATTATGTGGCGCGCACCGCGCAAGTGTATCGCCAAGCGATTGATGATGCCGCAGCTGGTAAGCCATTTGATACCGGCTTAATCACCGCACTCGATGGGCTAGCCAATCGCGGCTATACCGAAGGCTTTTTACGTCGACACGTACATAGTGATTACCAAAACTATGAATATGGGTCATCAAAAACCGATCATCAACAGTTTGTTGCCGAGATTAGCGACATTACCCCAACACGCTTAACCTTAATAATTAAGAATAAATTGATGGTGGGTGATACCATCGAAATCATGACGCCACAGGGTAATTTGAGCTATCCCCTCAAAGAAATGTGGAATAAACAAGGTGAGCCGATTGATGGCGCTTTAGGCTCTGGCTGGGTGTGTCAAATCGCCAATCCGTTTAAAGAGATGCAAGATGATGTGTTGCAATTTGCATTAATCATGAAAAGCGTCAGTGAACCAATTTTTACCTAACTAGGTAGTGTTGTCGCGGTATCAGGCGGGATTTTAAAGCCATTGAGACGACTTTGGCGGGAATTTAGCGGACAATTTTCGGTTTGTTAACGGTAAAGCAATTCACACTCGCGACAGCTGCCATGAGATTTTACATAACTTATGGCAATCTCGAGACTGGCAGTCTCAACCGCTATTGCCTGAGCATGTTCGCTATCACTTTTTCTCACTCACCGAATGTATGATCACTTTGTATTATAAGCATTAACCGATGGCAGATGTCAGGCAGGAGTTGTGGATGCAAGATGACAGTGTATGGTATATGAGGTATGGCATCTGAGTGCGGTGTCAATCGTTAATCGCTAAAGGTATTAATTGCTAAAGGTAAAAACAGACTACAAGACATGGCATTAAAAATCACTTCCGACTGTATCAATTGCGACATTTGTGAGCCTGAATGCCCAAATGAAGCCATTAGCTACGACAATAAAGTACAAAAAACTTACGTCATCAATCCTGACTTGTGCACCGAATGCATCGGGTTCTATGATGAGCCAACCTGCGATAAGGTCTGTCCGATTGATTGCATCATCAAAGACGATGAGCATCCTGAATCGCCCGAACAGCTACTTGCAAAATATAAGCAAATTTGGCAAAAATAATACTAACAAAAAGTTGCGGTAAATGTTGCCAAAACATTTTACTATAAGTTAATCAATTTTTTTTGAAGTGATTACTGGCATTTTTTATCAAAAACAACATTCAAATTGACATTTAAAGTGACATTCATGTTTAAAAAAAATAACAAAGCGACTGACCCTCAAGCACACCAATCGAAGCGCTCACCACAGCCTCGCAAACAAAAAAACAAAGCTAAAAAGCGTCACGTTGTCGCGAAACTCATTGGCGTTGGTCTGACAGCCACAGCGGCAACGGGCGCAACTGCTGTCCTAGGCAGTTATGGCGCATGGCAATATGCCAAGCAGCAGTATAGGGCGCGCCGCTTATATACCCCTGCATTTAGCGGGGTTGTCACCAATCAGCATTTTAAAGGTAAGGTGCACAAGGTCGGTGAGTATTTAACCTTTGTCACCGATGGCGCTACCTATGCGCTCAATGACCCATTACTACGTATCCAATCACTGTATCAGTCCAATAAAACACCTACTGACAATCAAGCCAGTCATCAAACCAAGCTTATGGATTTGGTACATTGTGATGACGTTACCATTGTTGCGGAACTCAGTGAAAAAGGACATTATGGCTATTTAGGGCATTTGGACTATCAGTTAACCGTGGTGGACACCGCAGATGATGCCATGAATTTTTAATGGCGTTTTTTAATAGAGTATAGTATGGCATTCGTGACATACGAATGATTGTACCACCCAAGTTGAACCATCATCAAAGGAGCTGAAGATGACAACAAAATTTATCCCAAAACCCTATCGTATCGAGCGCAATGACTGCCAAGCCATGCTAATTGATATACAAGAAAAACTTGCGCCCCATATTGCCGACCATCGAAAATTACTCAAAAAAACAGCGATTTTGATTCAAGGTCTACAAGCGCTCAATATTCCCATTATGGTTAATGAGCAATATCCCAAAGGACTTGGGCATACTTTGCCAGAGTTGACGCAGTTGCTATCTGAAAAAAATACGCCAGTCTTTGAAAAAACAACCTTTAGCGCCTGTGATACGCCAACCTCTTGGCATCATATCGCCCAGCAAAATCGCAACAATGTGATTTTATTTGGCACAGAAACCCATGTCTGTGTCATGCAGACGGCGTTAGATTTACTCGATAACGGTATGCAGCCCATCATTATCACCGATGCGGTGGGCTCGCGAGACCTGTATGACCGTAAAATTGCGATTCGTCGTATGCGCCGTGCCGGTGCGGTCGTCACCACCACCGAAGCGATTTTATTTGAGCTGTGTCGTAGCTCAGAAGACCCCGCGTTTAAGACGATTTCAGCGCTAGTCAAGTGAATACGACTTAGACCCTGCATGATTAAGAGGTATCTGATGCAACCGCTTATTGATTATCTGTTGGCATTGGATGCCTTAAAATCAGTCAATCGCCGCAACTATACCACTCAACTGTCTAAAGACACGCCACGACGTCTTGAAAACTCAGCCGAGCATTCATGGCATTTGGCGATGGCGTGTTGGGCAGTCGCGCAGCATTTCAACCTGCAGGTCAATCATGAAAAACTGCTCAAACTGGCACTGGTTCATGACTTGGGCGAAATTGAGGCGGGTGACACGTTCTTATACGCTGATAAACGCTCGCAGGCGCATGTTGATGAGCGCATTGGTGTAGAAAAACTAGCAGCAATGCCTGGCAACCCCGTTCCAGAATTGTTAACGCTGTGGGATGAGCAAGAAACAGGTCATAGTGCTGAAAGCAAACTACTTAAAGCAGTAGATAGGCTATTGCCCTTTATGCTCAATATGGTGACAGATGGGGGTGCGTGGACAGATCATCAAGTCAAGCGCTCCCAAGTCGAAGCCGCCCAAGCATTTATCAGAAAGGATTTTCCCATCATTCACGACTGGATAACCGAGCAAATTGCCATTGCGGTACAACAGGGTTGGTTGATTGAGGATTAAATGCTTCAGGGGGTCATATGATTAAAAAATTAGCGATTGCTTTAGGATTGGCTTTAGGTCTTACAGGTATTACCCATGCAGAAGTTTACAAGCTAGACCCAAAATCAACTCAATGCTATCTTTTTAGCCATGATAAATTACAGCAAAAACTCGCTTGCAATATGACAGCCACCGCTGCCACGGGCAAAGTTTGGTGGACGAAGCGAAATTTTAAGCTAGCCAATGGCAAAACTATTAAAACATTTGCCAAAGACACCCAGCGTAAATCCCTATCCAAAACCGATAAAATTTTGATGCCTTTTACTTCAGAGCTAGACAGGGGTGATGACCAAATTAGCATTGCCACCATTAACGATCAACCTGCAATTCGTCAAAACCGCTGGCTAAAAGATTACCGTGTGATGAATTGGGCGGAATTTTGGGGCAATCATACTGAATTATTGCCTAATCAAATGACAGACAGGTTGGCGTGTTTACAATTAGAGAATAAGTCCTTCGAGATTTGCACGCCTTACAATCACAATGATTTTCGTACCGACTGAGCCAAATAAAAAACTAAGCCAAATAAAAAACGTGCGACATAGGCACGTTTTTTAACTCAAGCATTATCAAACAATCTCTGGCGATTGGTTATTATCAATCACTGCCTCATTGACTGTCACGGTTTTGCCAGGTGTCATTGAAGGCAGTTCATACATGGTATCGAGCAGGGCGTTTTCAACAATGGAGCGTAGACCACGCGCGCCGGTACGACGCTTTAAGGCTTGTTTGGCAATCGCCACCAGCGCATCATCGGTAAACGATAACTTCGCATTTTCCATCTCAAACAAGTATTCGTATTGTTTGACTAGCGCATTTTTTGGCTCGGTTAAGATTTGTACCAATGCTTCTTCATCCAATTCTTCCAGTGTCGCCACCACAGGCAGACGACCAATTAACTCTGGAATCAGACCAAATTTAATCAAATCTTCTGGCTCGACTTGCTTGAACAATTCACCGGTTTTTTTGCCACTGTCTTTGGCTTTTACCTCAGCGTTAAAACCGATACCGGTTTTTTCGGTACGCTGTTGAATGACATTGTCGAGACCGGCAAAAGCACCGCCACAAATCACCAAGATATTACTGGTGTCGACTTGAATCATCTCTTGGTTTGGGTGCTTACGACCACCTTGCGGTGGAATATTGGCAACCGTACCTTCAATCAGTTTCAACAGCGCTTGCTGTACGCCTTCACCCGACACATCACGGGTAATCGAAGGGTTTTCGCTTTTACGGCTGATTTTATCAATTTCATCGATATAGATAATGCCTTTTTGCGCTCTCTCGACATCAAACTCTGCCGCTTGTAACAGTTTTTGTACGATGTTTTCCACGTCTTCACCGACATAACCTGCTTCGGTCAAGGTAGTGGCATCGGCGAGCGCAAATGGGACATCAAGTAGGCGGGCAAGGGTCTGCGCCAGTAAGGTTTTGCCAGAGCCCGTTGGACCAATCAGCAAAATATTACTTTTTGATAGCTCAACCATCGCATTATCGGCGCCAAGTGTCGTCAACGCTTTATCTTCACTCAGCTTTTCACTCACCTTTAAGCGTTTGTAGTGATTGTAAACGGCTACCGCCAAAGTTTTTTTGGCTTTATCTTGACCGATGACATACTCATCTAAGTGGCTGCGGATTTCTTTGGGCGTTGGCAATTTGCGCGCTGCCCAGTTTTCACGCTCATTGGTATCACTACCGTCGCTGCCCGATGACTTTGATTCGGCGATTAAATCATCGCACAGTTCAACACACTCATTACAGATATTGGCGTCTTGACCTGCAATTAGCTTTTTGACTTCATGTTTGGCTTTACCACAAAACGAGCAGTGTGGCTCAATGTCATTTTTTGACATAAAAAAACGCTCCTAAAATTATGCTTGTCTTAATTGCTTTGTGATGGTGTAACCTATTAAGCAATGCTTGGACGTTTTTCTAATACTTCATCAATCAGACCGTATTCTTTGGCTTCTTGGGCATCTAGCCAATAGTCACGCTCGACGTCACGGGCGATTTTCTCAAGTGGTTGACCGGTACGTTCTGCCAAGATTTTATTCAAGCGTTCACGGATTTTTAGGATTTCACGCGCATTGATTTCAATATCGGTCGCTTGACCTTGTGCCCCACCTGACGGTTGGTGAATCATCACACGCGCATTGGCTAAAGCATAGCGTTTACCTTTTTCACCCGCCGCGAGTAAGAATGAACCCATGCTATAAGCACCGCCCATACAAATCGTTGACACTTGTGGCTGGATAAAGTTCATAGTGTCAAACACGGCAAGACCTGCACTCACAGAGCCACCTGGTGAATTGATGTACAAGTTAATGTCTTTTTCTGGATTTTCCGCTTCTAGGAACAACAACTGGGCGACAATTAAATTCGCCATGTGGTCTTCAACTTGACCGGCTAAGAACACCACACGCTCACGCAATAGGCGTGAATAGATGTCAAATGAGCGCTCACCGCGAGCCGATTGCTCGACCACCATAGGTACTAAAGCACTTTGTGGTGACAACACGTCACGGGTTACGGTATTTTGGATTTGACTCGTCGCGAAAGGCGAGTCCAAGAATTTTTCTAACATGTTATTGTCCTTTTTAAATATGCAAAAGCCCTTATCGTTTATAAGGGCAATTGGCATAAAAACAAGTTACTAAGCTGACTAAAAATACATTCTTAAATGCCTAAGCTTAAATATCTAAGCTTAAATGCCTAAGAATGGATTAAGCCAATTATTACATCATCGCTTGTTGTTGGCTAGCTAGTAAGTCTTGGTAAGATACTTCAGTATCAGTCACTTTACCTTGAGACAAGATATGATCGACCACTTGATCTTCTAACACCACCGCTTCGATGTTGGCACGTTCTTGCGCATTGTTGGTGTAATAGTCGATAACTTCGTTTGGATCTTCGTAGTTTTCTGCCATTTCGTTGATGTATGTGGTCACACGTTCTTGGTCAACTTCAAGTTTGTTTGACTCAATCAGGCTCGAGACGATGATGCCAAGACGGGCAGCGCGCAGGGCTTGCTCTTCAAATAATTCGTTTGGTAGCATGTCTTTGTTAAAAGTTTTAGGATCGGCACCAAATTGTTGGGCAAAACGGTTTAACATCATGTTACGTTGGCGATCGATTTCTTGCTCAAGCATCGATGCAGGTACGTCGATTTCATTTTTTTCAAGTAGGGCGTTAAATGCCGCTTCTTTCACTTGGTTACGGGCAGCGCTTTTTACTTCGCGCTCCATGTTTTTACGCACGTCTGCTTTAAGTTTGTCTAAGCCGCCTTCTGTTACCCCAAATGCTTCAAGGAACTCATCGTTTAATTCTGGTAATTGTGATTGCTCAACTGATTTGACGTTGATTTTGAACTGTGCTTGTTTGCCTTGTAGGTTTTCGGCTTGGTAATCTTCTGGGAACGTCACATCGATGGTTTTTTCTTCGCCTGCTTTCATGCCTTTGATACCATCTTCAAAGCCTGGAATCATACGACCACTACCTAAGACTAGGCTAAAGTCTTGTGCGCTACCGCCTTCAAATTTTTCACCGTCGATTGAACCTTCAAAGTCAAACTTGACTTGGTCGCCTTCGGCTGCGGCATCATCTTTGGTAACGTAAGTTTGGCGTTGTTTTTGTAGGTTTTCAATCATGGTGTCAACGTCTGCATCGCCCACGTTGGCAACTTGACGCTCAACTTCAATGTCTGATAACCCTTGAACTTCTACTTCTGGGAATACTTCAACCGTTGCTTGATAAACCAAAAAGTCGTTTTCAAGTTTCACGTCATCAATGTTTGGCATACCCACGGCGCGGATGTTTTCTTGACGAATCGCATCAAATACGGTATCGCGAATCACGTCATTGATGACTTCTTGTTGGATACCTGCGCCATATTGAGCGCGAATGTGTGATACGGGCACTTTACCTTTACGGAAACCGTCGATTTTAGCGGTTTTTGCCACTTGATTGATGCGTTTTTCCACACGACCTTGAATGGTTGACACAGGTACTTTAACCGTGAGTTGGGTTTCAAGGTTTGATTTTTTGTTGGTAGTTACTTCTAAGTTAGTAACTGTTGAATCTGACACATTTGAATTTGACATAACAAAACCTTCCATAAAATATCAAAAAAGAGCAGCGTGGGTGCCACTCATAAGGGTAAATAGCGATAAGTTATCAGGCTTTTAAGGTGATTGAAAAAAGCCTATAAAATACGCAATCCAAAATCTGTTGGTTAACGCATGCTAAAAGGCAAAAATTAACCGAAAGTGGTATAGTATAAATTAATCATCTAGTAAAGTAAAAAAATTGTTGCTGTAAAATCTCTGTATCGACTACCTTAGCAGTCACACCCTGTCTATCTGCAAGAGCGTGAGTTGAAAACCTTTACTTCATCAATTGCATTAGCAGTTGCTGCATCGCTTGCCCACGATGACTGATGCGGTTTTTATCGGTCTTTTGCATCTCGGCAGCGCTTTTTTGTACGCTAGGTACCCAAAATAGCGGGTCATAACCAAAACCAAGCTCACCTTGCGGGGCGGGCAAGATTTCACCTTGCCAAATCCCTTGTGCAATGATGGGTAGCGGGTCATCGGCATGGCGCACGAGTGCCAACACGCAAACAAACTGCCCGATAATCGGCTCATTCGTGTGTCTGTGGCGTTCAAGCAGCCGCAATAATTTTTGGTTATTGGCTAAGTCTTTATGCTGGCTAAAGCTGGCTTCATCTTGGGCAAAACGCGCGGAATAAATTCCGGGTTGACCGCCCAAGATAGGTACACATAAACCCGAATCATCAGCAATCGCAGGCAGTCCGCTAATATGGCTGGCATGACGGGCTTTAATCAGCGCGTTTTCAATAAAGCTCAGTCCATCTTCGATCGCATCCTCGATGTCCAATTGCCCTTGTGGGGTGACTGTAATCTCAAGATTGGCTTGTTCAAATAATTGCTTGAATTCCGCGAGTTTGCCTTGGTTATTACTGGCGAGGGCTAATTGGCGGGTAGGAAATATTTGCTTGGGGATAGAAACTGACATACAGACCCACTGTGTATTTTGCATAAAAAACTTGACCTTATCATAGCATAGTTAACAGTGGCTCGCGCTACAAATACTCACATTGCAAAAGCCTTATACCAAACCACTACAGTTTTTTTTCAGTAATTTGCTATCATCAAATAGCAAGTAACGGGTTAAAAATCAGCTTATTAGCATGCACTCATTGATTTTTACCCCACAAGATAATAAATCCCCACTATAGAAACGGTTAAATTCTGCCAATTTTTATGGCAAAATAACCCATGTGTTATGAGGATATTATCAAGGCTAATGATAGCAAGGTTAATAAGCAAAGCTAACGATAGCAAAATTAGTGAGTGGTTTTAACCCTTGATAAAGCTTGATGAAGCATAGATAAATAACATAAACCCAGCCAACTTGCCATTTTGGATATGGTTTTGATATATGCGCTTTTAATACAAAGCTTTTATCATACAAATGGCATGTGGTTACTTTTATCATAAAGTCATCACAACAATAGCGAAGGAAAAAGGAAAACAACATGTCACACATTACATTACCAGATTTACCATACGACAAAAACGCGCTTGAGCCACATATCAGTGCAGAAACCCTAGAATTCCACCATGACAAACACCATGCAGCGTATGTCAACAAACTAAATGAGCTACTACCAGGTTCAGGTCTTGAAGGTAAAGAGCTAGATGAAATCATCAAAGCCACCGCAGATGATAGTAGCAAAGCCACCATCTTTAACCAAGCGGCACAAGTTTGGAACCATACTTTTTACTGGAACTGCCTAACTGCCAATGGTGGCGGTGAGCCAACAGGCGATCTAAAAGCCAAAATCGAAGAAGCATTTGGCTCGTATGCAAAATTCCGTGAAGAATTCAAAAACGCGGCTGTAAGCCAATTTGGTTCAGGTTGGGCATGGTTAGTGGCTGACAGCGTTGGTGGTAAATTATCAATCATTAAGACTGCAAACGCAGACACCCCATTAGCCCATAACCAAGTTGCGGTATTGACTTGTGACGTGTGGGAGCATGCTTACTACATCGACTACCGTAATCGTCGTCCAGACTACGTTGACACCTTCCTAGATAAACTTGTCAACTGGGATTACGCAAACGCCAAATACAAAGGTCAACCAGCTGGCGTAGAAAAATAATCGCCTATCTTGGCTTCTTTAAGCCCTTTAGTCGTTTAAAAAAAGCCGAATCAATTTCGGCTTTTTTTTATTAACAGACACTAAAAGTAAACGTTATTAATTCTATAGCAAGCCTTTCGTTGTTTGCCACATTGGTGCTAATTAACCTATCGCAAGCAAACTATAAACGTGCAATTTAGGCTAGACCCACCTATCAATCTACTATCAGCTAAACGCATTGTTTAAATAAAAAATACAGACAAAAAAGGCGAGTATTTAATAGCTCGCCTAATTTATTTGCACATTTGTGGTGACGATAAAGCTGTGTTAAGAGACTTGCACAGGAATCACGTTGGCAGTGTCTTTAACAATATTACCTTCATCAAGGTAAACCAAGCGTGGATGATGGTTGTCGGCTTCTTTCTCATCCATTTGCGCGTAAGCAGCGATAATTACCACATCGCCTAAATCCGCCATGTGAGCGGCTGCTCCGTTGAGCGAAATCATTTTTGAGCCTGCTTCTGCACGAATCGCATAGGTGCGAAAGCGTTTACCATTGTTGACATTGTAAATGTCGATTGATTCGTTCTCACGGATACCCGCCAAGTCGAGTAACTCGCTATCAATGCCACATGAGCCTTCGTAGTGAAGTTCACAATGGGTCACACGCGCGCGGTGAAGTTTGGCTTTTAATAGGGTTAATAACATGATCGTTCCTTACCTTGTCAGGTTAACGCGATGCGCGTCATTGTGGTAAAAGTGAGCAGGCTAGTCATGAGAGGCTGTTAACCAACTCGATAAAATTTAAACATGATTGAAATCTAAGGTGAGAAATTCATCCATCTTGCAATCAATATATGGAAGGAAAATAAAAGTTCAAGGATAGACCCTAAGATTTATCAATCTTGTCCTTTGGTTAGGCATGAGGTAGTTTAAAACTATTGATGGCTTGCTGGGCTTTGGCTAAGTCACCTGTCACCAAGTCGGGCAGGGTACGCATGGCAGCATCTAGCATACTGTCAAATGCGATTTGCTCATCAGCGGTCGGTTTGCCAAGCACATAACCCGATACTTTGGACTTATGTCCTGGATGACCAATCCCCAAACGTAAACGGTGAAAATCCGCGCCGATATGCGGCACGATATCACGCAGTCCATTATGACCGCCATGACCACCGCCTGTTTTTAAGCGCATACGACCCACATCAAGGTCAAGCTCATCATGAACAATCAGCAGTTCGTCATTGTGGATGCCATAAAAACTCACCATCGGCACCACCGCTTCCCCTGATTTATTCATAAAAGTATGCGGTAACAATAAGCGTATATCCATGCCATACACTACGCCACGTCCAACCAAACCATGAAATTTTTTATCCAACGTCATGGTGATGTTAAACGTCTCGCTCATACGCTCCACAAACCAAAAGCCAGCATTATGCCGTGTTTGGGCATACTGCTGACCTGGGTTGCCAAGTCCGACAATCAGTTTAAGTTTTGACACGCTGATTATTCCAACTTAAGCGGCAAATGACAAATGATTATTCATCATCAGATTTTGGGGCATCATGGGTGTCATCTTGTGCTTGAAGCTTGCGTGCTTCTTCGTCACCTTCAGGATCACGAGTACCGGCAGCTTCTTCATTTGCTTCTGGCTCGATTGGCTCTTCAACTTCCACCGTTGGCGCTTGCATAGTAGCCACAGTACGGTTAAACGGTTCAGTCACTTCAAGCTCACGAATGGCAACGCCTTCAGGTAACTGGATATCTAACAAGTGAATCGAATCACCGACGTTCATGCCAGATACATCTACTGTCAAGTATTCTGGGATTTTTGAAGGAATGGCAGTGATTTCAAGTTCAGTGGCATTCGATACAAAGATACCGCCTGCTTTATGACCTGGTGCATCTTCAGCGCCTACATAGTGTACAGGAACAGTGATGTGCATCGCTTGACCACGGACGATACGTTGGAAGTCAGCGTGCATTGGGGTGTTTTTAGCTGGATGACGTTGTAGTGCTTTAATCACCACTTCTTCCGTACCTTGACCTTCTACGTTGATGGTCAAAATGTGAGAGAAGAAACTTTCTGTTTCAAGTGATTTAATCAATTCATTGTAACGGATAGCAATAGAGGCTGGCTCTTTGTCCGCACCGTATACGATTGCTGGTACTAGGTTTTGTTTACGAAGGCGGCGGCTCGCACCTTTACCTTGTAACTCGTCGCCACGTACAACAGCGTTTAATTCAAAAGTTTGGTTACTCATGGGAGTTTCCTTGGGTTAGGCTAGTCATGGGTGCCTTGTCAGTATGGCTTGGCTTTTTGCCTTTATTTACAAAGCTCTACTTACAAAGCCTTAGTTAAAAAGATTGGCAAGTGACTAGCGAGTGAAAAAAAGCATAAATTTGCGACCAATTTATGCGTTATGCGCCACTTTTTTAAAAAATGGCAAAACTTTAACAATTATTTTGCAAATAGCAAGTTAAGAATAGCAATATGGACGGAACCAATAAGCTCGCATCTTACATGTTGGCTAGTATTGCCTAAAATCACCTACATAATATCAAACATCGCACTTAATGATTCTTCATTGTTGATACGACGTAGCGCTTCAGCCAGCATAGGCGCAATGGTCACTTGGCGAATTTTGCCCGTGTTTTTTGCGGCATCTGACAGTGGGATAGTATCGGTTACAACAAGTTCATCAAGCACTGACGCTGCAATTGTTTGGATTGCTTTACCTGACAATACAGGGTGAGTGATGTAACCCACCACCCGGCGCGCGCCACGTTCTTTTAATGCGGCGGCGGCTTTGCACAGGGTACCTGCGGTATCCACCATATCATCGATAATCACGCAATCACGGTCTTTAACATCACCGATGATATGCATCACTTCTGATTCATTGGCTTTGGCGCGGCGTTTATCGATAATGGCCATGTCGGCATCGCCTAACTGTTTTGCCATTGCACGGGCACGCACCACACCGCCCACGTCAGGAGATACCACCATCAAGTTATCGTATTTTTGCTCACGCAAATCTTTAAATAAAACCGGCGTACCGTAAATATTGTCTACAGGGATATCAAAGAAACCTTGAATCTGGTCTGAGTGCAAATCCACGGTAACGACACGGTCAATGCTCACGATATTGAGCATATCAGCGACCACTTTTGCTGAGATAGGGACACGCGCTGAGCGAGGACGACGGTCTTGACGCGCATAACCAAAATAGGGCATCACTGCCGTAATACGACCTGCACTGGCACGACGCAAGGCATCTGCCATTACCATGATTTCCATCAAATTGTCATTGGTCGGTGAGCAAGTTGATTGTAGGATAAAGACGTCTTTACCACGTACATTCTCTTGGATTTCAACCGCGACTTCACCATCCGAAAAACGCGTCACATCGGCACGTCCCAGCGGAATATGTAAGTGATTGGTGACATTTTTTGCCAATTCTGGATGGGCATTTCCGGTAAAAATTGCCAAATAAGGCATATGCGAGTCCTATTTTTCTAGACCAACGACGGTTTCATTAAACAAAAAAAACTCATCAACTAACTTTTACAATTAGGATGAGAAAAACGTCATTACGTCAACTACTAAAAATGGGTTAGTAAAGAAAATGGCAGGGGTAGCTGGACTCGAACCAACGAATGCCAGGATCAAAACCTGGTGCCTTACCAACTTGGCGATACCCCTGTGACGGTGCGAACTATACCGATTTTAGGCAATTTTGTCAATGTAAAATGTCTTGAACAGCGCAGATTTTATGACAAAATTTTTACTACGTGATGCACAAGAAAATCTGTACATCTTTGAATATGGCAGGGGTAGCTGGACTCGAACCAACGGATGCCAGGATCAAAACCTGGTGCCTTACCAACTTGGCGATACCCCTGTATTGGAAGCGATATTTTAACCAAAAAACATAAAATTGCAAGCTTTTTTTGGGCATAAACACCAAAATTTTTGCAATCGTTGATTTTCCAAAATTTTGTTACAGCGTATGCACCCAATACGCGTGAAAAGGTGATGATTGTAGCCAGTGTTTGATGGTGTTTTTATCAAAATCGCTAGGTACTGGCAAAAACACACAGCTCCCTGAGCCCGTCATGCGCGGTGTGGTGTGGGTGTTGGTGGCAAGCGTCCTTAAAACCTTCATCGCGGCGTTGACGTCTGCAGATAAGGCACATACCACAGGTTCAAAAACATTGGTAAAGCCATCGGTTAACTCATTGGTAAAGGCATGACAGTGGCTTTGCAAATAGTCATGAGAAAGGCTTGCACAGTCCCGTTTTAGCAGCGGGTGGGCAAAAAGTTCAGCCGTGCTGATATGGGCATCGGGTTTTAACAATAAAAATTGCTGCGCAGGCAAGTCAATCGGTGTTAAAACCTCGCCAATGCCTTCTGCAATGGCGTCTTTGCCAAAAATAAATATCGGTACATCTGCGCCCAGTTTTGCGCCAATAAGGCGTAGCTGCTCATTGCTCAATCCTAGTTGCCATAAGGTATTGAGCGTCATCAGGGCTGTCGCACAATTAGACGAACCCCCGCCCAAGCCTGCCCCCATCGGAATGTGTTTATCGAGGTGAATATCAACAATCGGTAATTGGGCGATTTGCGAGTCATTCAAGATTTGATGATTTTTGGCAAAAGCTAATAAGGCAATGGCCGCTTTAATAATCAGATTGTCGGCAGGGTTGTCGGTGACGTGCTCGGCATTGGTAAGGGTGACGGGCAAATTGTCGCCAATGGTTTTATCCGTATGACTAAAAGTGAGCGTATCGTACAAATCTATCAGCCGAAATACGGTTTGTAGATTGTGATAGCCGTCGGGACGTTTACCGGTAATATGTAAAAATAGATTGATTTTGGCAGGGGATTGTTGGGTAAGGGTCGGCATATTTTTATAATGAATGACAGGTTGGCTTGAAATTTTAACATATCAATTTGCATTGAAGTTCATTGAAAGGATAAAAATCGGCTGTGTTATAATGCCTTTCCTTTTTGATTCGATGTTCAAATTTAAAAAATGCCTCAACTTAAACCTTTTCTAAAATGGGCTGGTGGTAAATCACAACTCATCGGTGATATACAAGCACGTTTGCCAAATTATACAGCCAATCAAGATTTCTGTATGATTGAGCCATTTTTGGGCGGGGGTGCGGTCAGTTTTTGGGCATTATCTAACTTAAAGTATCTAAAAAAACTTATTATTAATGACTTTAATGAAGATCTAATAAATGTCTATCAGGTTATCAAGGCAGATGTTCAACAGTTAATGATTGAGTTAGATAACTTGCAAAAAGAGTATGATAGGTTGTTAGATAAAGATGCAAAAACGCCTTATTTTTATGCTAAACGTGCAAGTTTCAATCAAAGAAATCTTGATCCAGTGAAGCAAGCCAGTTTATTTATATTTTTGAATAAAGCCAGTTTTAATGGGCTATATCGAGTTAATAAAAAAAATCAGTTTAATGTGCCAATAGGTAGTTATAAAAGACCGATTTTTTTGGATAAAGCATTATTACTTGCAGTCTCTGACGCGTTGCAAAAAGTCGTGATTTTACAGGGTGACTACGAGCAAACGATTAAAGCGCTACCAAACAACTTACCTTGCTGGTTTTATCTTGATCCACCTTATCGCCCGATTAGCGAAACAGCAAGTTTTACTGCGTATTCTCATCAAGTTTTTGATGATAGTGAGCAACGTCGGCTACATGAATTTTGCCAAAAAATTGATAAATTGGGGCATCAGTTTTTATTAAGTAATTCTGACCCAACGACGCACAGCGAGTATGATGATTTCTTCGACATACTCTATCAAGATTTTAATATCGAGCGAGTAACGGCTAATCGTGCTATTGGGGCAAAATCAACCAGTCGCCAAGCCGTCAATGAATTATTAATACGGAATTATTAGTTATGGATAGTCAATTGTTTGCAGATGAACATTTTAAAAAGTTCATTGAGACACTAAATTTAAAAGGTATCACTCAGTTTGATTATTTTGTGAACTGGGGAAAGGTGTTTAAAAATATTACCCCAATCGAAAAAGAGCTGAATTTGTTAAACACTGCCATTGGTAAAGAAGATATCGAAGCGGCATTGTTCGATATTCTTAAGACTTATCCGAAGACAATTAAGACAGTACCCACTCTTTTGGCAATTCGAGACAAATCAATTGAAGTTTTGATTGATAGCACGGCTTTTATTTATAAAAATTTTGATTTTAATTTAAAAGAAGTCACAGATGAAAAAATTCACGATGTGGTAAATCTCTTGGTCGAAAGTGGTTTTGCGGAATTGATCAAAACCAAGCAAATTAAAAGTATCCCTGACTATTGTATTGGTGTAGAAGTTGGACTTGATTCCAACGGTCGAAAAAATCGTGGTGGTACATCGATGGAAAAACTCGTTGAATCCTTTGTCGCCATATTTTGTCATGAACACAATTTAGCTTATTTGGCTCAAGCCAATGCTAAGAAAATTAAAGACGTTTGGGACATGGATATTGCTGTCGACAAATCTTCGAGAATCATCGATTTTGTAATCAAAAAAGATGGGCAGTTATTTTTTATCGAGTGCAATTTTTATGGCGGTGGTGGCTCAAAGTTAAAATCCACCGCAACTGAATATATCGAAATGAGCCGATTTTGGGAGGCTCAGGAGGTTACTTTTATTTGGGTGACCGATGGGAAAGGTTGGCTGACAACTAAAAATCCATTACAAGACTATTTTGAACGCAACAATATTTTGCTCAATATTGAAATGTTAAAAGATGATTATTTGGGTAAAATTTTATTCCCAAACAATCTTATTAAGTAAGTCAGCAACATTAAAAAAGTAGTCCGATTGATTATCTCGAATATATTGTAATGGGTCTTTATATTTAGGCTTATCAAACCATTCGCTTAGTAAGTAATAAAAATGAACTTGTTTTCCTAAAGGGGTAAACATTTTCTGATATTGCTGGGTTTTAAAAGGAAAAGTTGTCAGTTTCTCATCAACTGACCCGCCTGTATTTTGAAACTTTTTCTCTATGATATAACATGACTTTTGGGTAATTAATACATCATCAGGCAATAATTGAGAGCTAATAAAATCTTGCCAATTTATTTGATTAAGCAATAAGTAATTTTTGTACAAGCCATACTTAGAAAAATGTTCAGCGACCAAAATATTTTTCAAATAAATTTTATTATTTACCGTATGAAAATTAGGTAGAGCATCAATCACTGTCAAAAGATCCATGTTTCTTTCAAAGGTTAGACCATTAATATTGGTTTGTGCCCCACCGCCAAAACTATTAGGCTGTCTTGCCATTATTTATCCTAAAAATCAAATAATTCACTTAACGACAAATCAAACGCGTTAGCAAAAATCTCAATATTGACTAACGCAGGATTTCGCTCGCCACGTTCGACCATGCCAATATAGTTACGATGAAACCCTGTCAGTTCTGCTAACTGCTCTTGACTGAGATTTTTAGCTTTGCGCAGTTGGCGAATTTTTTGCCCAAACTTGATTAAAATGTCATTTTCCATTGCGTTATTCTCACTGATTGATTAAAATTAACTACACACAATAAGTGTTATTTTGGAATTATTGACATGCATGTTGCTTACAAGTTCAATGATGATTGTGAATGGCTAGCGGATGAAGGCATCAAAGGCAAAATTGTGAATACCTTGCGAATGCTTAGCTTGGATAGTCGGTTAGAAAACCAGACGGTTTTCATTCCTGATGGTTGTGAAGAAATGGGGTTTTTAGAAGGGAGTTATGATATCGCGTCAATGTTGCACTTTATTGCGGATATGATGGAATGATTTTTTATCAATCAGAACTACAAGATTTCACGCTGCTGCAAGGTGATTGCTTACACATTTTGCCGACAATCGATGATAAATCTATCAATATGATTTTTGCCGATCCGCCTTATTTTTTATCCAATGACGGATTAACGGTAAAAAATGGCATGGTGCAATCTGTTAATAAGGGCGAATGGGATAAATTTAGTGATGATAATGAAGTCTATATTTTTACTTATGATTGGCTAAGCCAAGCAAAGCGAATGTTGGCAGATAATGGCACGATTTGGATGAGTGGAACCCACCACAATATTTTTACGCTAGGGCGAGTATTATCACAACTCAATTTTAAAATCTTAAACATGATAACTTGGGAAAAACCCAATCCACCGCCAAATTTTTCTTGTCGCTATTTCACCTATTCAACTGAATGGATAATCTGGGCAAGAAAAAACCCAAAAATTCCGCATTACTTTGATTATGAATTAATGAAGTCGCTCAATGGTGACAAACAAATGAAAGATGTTTGGCGTCTGCCTGCGGTATCAAGCTGGGAAAAGCAATTTGGCAAACATCCTACGCAAAAACCGTTAGGATTGTTGTCAAGGATTGTTTTGGCGTCTACCAAAGCCAATGATCTCGTGCTTGACCCATTTACAGGCTCATCGACAACAGGTATTGCTGCCAATTTATTTGGTAGAAAATTTATCGGAGTTGACCAAGATAGTAATTTTTTAACCTTAAGCAAAAATCGCTATCTTGGGTTGGATGAAAAATCACGCCAATATTTTAAAGAGAGAGTAAAGCAACAGATTAGCTTGTAGCTTTCATTATTTTCGGCTCTTGAATCGGCAGATTGAGCACAGCAGCTAAGGCAGCCAGTGCCATATCGGCATACCACATATACTGATAATTACCAAATTTATCGACCACAATTCCCCCCAAGTAGGCGCCCAAAAACCCACCAACTTGGTGACTAAATAACACCAATCCAAACAAGGTCGCCAAATATTTGACCCCATACAACTTGCCGACGGTTGCCGCAGTCGGGGGTACGGTGGCAAGCCAAGTTAGACCCAAGCTAACCGCAAATATAAAAAAAGTCGTTGCGGTTTTGGGTGCCATCAAGAAAATCGCAATCAAGATAGTACGGCTCAAATACATCCAAAACAAAATATATTTACTGCGAAAATGACCCACACACCAACCGACAAACAAACTGCCGACCACATTTGATAAGCCAATCAACGCGAGCGACCAAGAGGCAACATTGCTACCGAGACCCGCCAACGTTACTTCCATCGGCAAATGAGTGACCAAAAACGCAATATGAAAACCACAGGTAAAAAAGCCGATATGCAGCAGCCAATAGTTACGATCGCTAAGCGCGCGTCGGATGGCTTGTGATAGCGTTTCGTGGACTTGGTCATGAGCAACCGCCGACGAAGCGGCAGGCGCATGTTTACCAACATTGTTACCGTGCGTGAGATAATAGGCCAACGGCAAACACAGCAAACTTGTCCCTGCCATAAAATACATTGCCCCTGTCCAACCTATCAATGGCAGAGCAATTAACCCTTGTAAAATCGGCGCAAATAAAAATTGTCCAAACGAGCTACCTGCATTAATAATACCCGATGCAGTGCCGCGCATATGGGGTGGGGTTTGATTCGCCACTTGTCCCATCAGCACTGAAAAACTACCCGCCCCTGTCCCAAATGCGACCAAAATCCCAAGCGTGACCACCAAACCAGCGGCACTGACAAAATAGGGCACACTAAAACAGCCAATCGCCAGTAGCAAGGTACCGAACAATAGTACCTGCCATGCGCCAAACTTATCCGCCAGTGCCCCTGTCACAGGCTGTGACACGCCCCACATCAGCTGTGTCACCGCTAAGGCAAAACTGATTTGCACAATGCCGATATGCGCGCTAGCATCAATCGGTTTGATAAATAACCCAAGCGATAGGCGAATCCCAGACGTTATCAATAAAATAGCCGCAGCGGCGGCAACTAACAGCCAAAGCTGATTTTTTGACGGTAGGGCAGGGCTTGACATAGGGCATATCCAAAAAAAGGTAGCAAAAACTGGGGTGGCAACTACTTGGCTAACGCGCTAGTATCTGACGCATAAAACTGTTCAAAAAAATCCATGAATGCGCGATTTCATACAATCAATGTGCGCCGAGCAATCTTGATTAATTTAACCCATAAAAACAAAAAACCCTAGTAAATACTAGGGTCTCAGGGATTTTAATGGTTAGGTTAACACTTAACCAAACATTCGTTGTATTAAATTTACTTGCTTTGGAACCAAGAATCCGCACGGCTACGTGCAGTGGCAATATCTTGTGATGACAAGTTTAATGCCAATTGACCGATTTTGCTTTGCGCGCGGGTGCGTACTTGGTCTGATAGCATGCCGTCACGAGCCGCTAGGTCATACCATTTGTAGGCATCGACCAATTTCTTTTCTTTTTCATCTAGCATGGCTAGGGTATAGCTGGCACGGTTATCACCCAGTTTTGCCGCTTTTTCTAACCAATAACGCGCTTGCCCAGCATTAGGCTGCACGCCTTCGCCACGAATATACATCATGGCAAGATTTAATTGTGCAGGTGCAATGTCTTGTTTGGCGGCGGTGGTGTACCACTGGATGGCTTGTTGGAAGTTTTGCTGAATGCCGAGACCTTTTTGGTAGCGTTTGGCTAGGAAGAATTGGGCTTGTTGATTGCCAGTTTTAGCTTGGCTTAGTAATGCCATCGGTTCCATGCTGTCATAGCGTGAGCCATTGAGTGGAATATTGGCAACCAGTTCAGCGCTTGCAACGCCTGATAAGCTTAAAAATGCAGTTAATACGGTGACTTTTAATAATTTCATAACCAACTCCGAGTATCAAGCTGCAGCCATCGCAAGCTTGCCTAGGTTTAGATAAAATAAACTTAATAAATAGGTAAACGAATTAACAGAAAATCTTAAATTTTACAATGATTTAGCCATTCGTTATGTTTTAATAGGATAACGCAATCTTTTGATTGTTTTAGGTTAACACTGTTTGCTTTGCGTTTCAAATATTTAAGTGAAAATGTAAACAGTTGTTACAATATTTCACAGGGGAAACAAGGCTTGCGATACTTGGTGTCGTGTAGGGCTTTACTTTTGTGACATATTGTTAGATTAGACGATAATTTATCGGCTCACCAAATCTTCATAGGCATAGAATCAGCGATAAAATAGCTTAGTTTTTGGTAACCCGATAGATTGCCACATCGGCAAGTAAGTTGGGGTTTTTGCGGATAATTTGTGCAAGTGCCCAAGGATAGGGCTTTTCACTTTCTTGTACCGCAAAACGATTGATGATACGGATGTCATTGTCATCACACAGCTTTTCAAAGTCTTTAAAGGTACACAAGTGAATATTGGGCGTGTTGTACCAAGCAAACGGCAGGGCTTCAGACATTGGCATCATGCCTTTGATACCCAAGTGAATACGGTTTTGCCAATGCGCAAAATTAGGGAAAGTGACAATCACTTCTTTGCCAACACGTACCATATCGAGAAGTAGTTGGTCGGGCTCTTTGACCGCTTGTAGGGCGCGCGCCATCACCACCGTGTCAAAGCTTGCGTCGGCAAACCGCGCCAATCCATCATTTAAGTCTTGCTCAATGACGTTAACGCCTTTGGTAACACAGTCATTGATTTTAGTTTGGTCGATTTCGATACCATAGCCAAACACGCCCAATTTGTTTTGTAAATGCGCGAGTAAATCACCGTTACCACAGCCTAAATCCAAGACTTTGGCATTGGGTTTGATCCAGCGTTCGGCAAGTTGATGGTCAATTTTCATTCAATTCTCGTTAAATCCAAAGTTAAATACAAGGTTAAATACAAGTTAGGCGGTTAAAAAATTAAATACCGATTGACGATAGGTCGGGATATCAAACAAAAACGAATCATGTCCATAGGCGGCATCAATATTGATATAGCTTACGGGTTTACCATTGGCAATTAGCGCATCCACAATTTCTTGCGAGCGCTCCGGGCTAAATCGCCAATCGGTGGTAAAGGATATAATTAAAAACTTACACTGGGTATTTGCCAATGCCAACCGTAGCGCATCGGTATCACTCAAACTATCATTGATAATGTCATCCTCAATCGCGCCACGCGCTGGGTCAAAATAATCCAGTGCTTTGGTCATCAGCAAATAGGTATTGGCATCAAAACGTTCACTAAACTGCTCACCTTGATAGCGTAAATAACTTTCCACTTGAAACTCTACATCGTAATTGAACATCAGCTTGCCGGCTTTCAAATCGCGTCCAAATTTCATCCGCATCGCTTCATCGGTGAGATAAGTGATATGACCGACCATACGCGCCAAAATCAAGCCGCGTTTGGGGATTTTGCCTTGCTCGATATAGCGTCCTTCACAAAAATCAGGATCGGATAAAATCGATTGGCGTGCCACCTCGTTAAAGGCAATATTTTGCGCAGATAGCTTGGGCGTACTGGCAATGACCACACATTTTTTTAGCCGGCTCGGATAGTCAATTGACCACTGCATGGCTTGCATACCACCCATTGAGCCACCAACAATGGCATGCCAGATATCAATGCCGAGATAGTCAGAGAGCATGACTTGGGTTTTTACCCAGTCTTTGATGGTGACTAAGGGAAAATCAGGACCATAGGGCTTGCCGGTTTCTGGGTTGGTACTGGTTGGACCCGTCGAGCCGTAGCAGCTACCAATGTTGTTAAGACACACCACAAAAAAACGCGTGGTATCAATCGCTTTGCCAGGACCGATAAATGTATCCCACCAGCCTGCTTTTTTATCATCGCTGCTATGATAGCCAGCCGCATGATGACTGCCCGATAGCGCATGACAAATCAATATCGCATTGGATTTATCGGCGTTGAGCTCGCCATAAGTTTCCACCATTAAATCAAAAAACGGCAGCGTGCGATTGCATTCTAGCGTCAAGGGAGTATCAAAATGAATTTTTTGCGGTGTGACGATACCCACAGATTTGCCACCAGATTTGGCAAAACTAATAGGATGATCGTCGTCAAAATTTTTAGGGACAGTCAATTCAGCTTCAGGTAAAATCTTGGTATGTGGTTTGTGTTGCTGTGTACTCACCCGCTTTCTCACTAATTTTTGATTGATAACGCATTAAAAGTATAGCTATTGTAAGGGTTTATATGGGTTATCACAACTTGGAATTCAAATGCCAAATTTAGCATCATCACCCCAACATATACTCCTATCGCTCACAGGATTGGCGCTCACGGGGTTTTTGGCATTGACGTATTTGGCGTTTCATCAGCCGATGTTTTATCAGGCAACAGCGGTTTTGGCTGCCAATGCTAGTAAAGTCACAAGCGACACAACGATTATCCATCATCAAAGCCATCATCCCCTCAGCCATCCAAACAGCCACCAAAACCACTATCAAAACCAACAGCACCAACAGGCCAAGCAGCATAACCACCAAGCAGACGGTGATTCGGCTAGCAGCCCCTCACAAAACGCAATCTTTAAAAGTAAAAGTCCTGTATCATCTGAGCAAAATTCCCGCCTAGTGGATGCGCTACTGGTCATGGGTGGGATAGGTTGTCATTGATTCGAATATAGCTTAAAAAATGCAACAATTAAACAATTTCAGGTGATTATCCAGTACGCGCGCCCTAGTAAATATGCTAATCTTAACCCCACTTTTTTTGTGATTTTTTTGGATTAAAGACAAATTATGAAACCAAGCAATCCGCCTGAAATTGCCGTTGTCCTTGTGAATTTGGGAACACCCGATGCACCAACTGAAGCAGCGGTGCGCCGCTATCTCAAACAATTTTTGTCCGATCCGCGCGTGATTGAAATTCCGCAGTTTATTTGGCAAATCATCTTAAACTTGTTTGTGCTACGCAGTCGCCCCAAACGGGTTGCCCACGCCTATGCTAGCGTGTGGGACGGTGATTCCCCACTGCGTAAAATCACGCTTGCCCAAGTGGACTTGTTGCAGCAGCGTTTTGACCAACATCAACTGCCTTGCAAAGTAAGCGTCCATGCTGCCATGACCTATGGCAAACCTGCGTTAACAGATGTGCTATCGGCATTAACTGCCAAAAAAGTAGAGCAAATCGTAATGTTGCCAGCTTATCCGCAG
Source organism: Moraxella sp. 179-F 1C4 NHS (assembly GCF_045370505.1). NCBI lineage: Bacteria > Pseudomonadati > Pseudomonadota > Gammaproteobacteria > Moraxellales > Moraxellaceae > Moraxella > Moraxella sp. 179-F 1C4 NHS. Next base: position 44,006 of record NZ_JBIQEC010000018.1, read on the forward strand.
TTTTCCGGTTCCACCACTGGCGCGGTGTTTGATGTCGTCGCCAAATGGGGGCTTAAGCAGCGTAATTTACCCAGCATCAGCTTTGTCAAAGATTATTTTGCCCATCCGCAATACATCCAAGCCTTGGCTGAGAGCGTCAAACGCTTCCAAGATGAACATGGCAAACCTGAAAAACTGCTATTGAGTTTTCACGGGATTCCAGAGCCATATGAGCAAAAAGGCGATCCGTATGCCAGACGCTGTCGCTGTACGGCAGCGCATTTGGCGCAAGTGTTGGGGCTTGAGCGTCATGAGTGGGAATGTAGTTTTCAATCACGCTTTGGTAAGCAAGAATGGGTCAAACCCTATACGGATGTCACCTTAACCGAGTGGGGCAAGCAAGGGATCAAGTCAGTGCAGGTGCTAAGTCCGGCATTTTCGGCAGATTGCTTAGAGACGTTAGAAGAGTTGGCAGTCGAAAATCGAGAGACATTCCAGTCCAATGGCGGTGGGGATTATCATTATATCCCTGCACTTAATGTAGATGCTGCGCATATTGACTTGTTTGAATCATTGGCATTGCCACACGTGCAAGCGTGGCAACAAAATCTGCAAGGATGGTATTAAGACTTATTGTTAAAGCTTGAGATTAAAGCGGATTATTAAGCGCATTAATAGCAAGTCTTATTAACAGCAAGCTAATAAAAAAGGTTGGTAGCTTACCAACCTTTTTGGTGTTTCTTTTTGACCTTTAAATACAAAAAATTTCAGTACAGGAAATCAGTCTTTATAACTTTCATCTGCGGCATCAGGGTCAGCGATATCACCAATAGTCGGATAGTGCTCTTCGCTAAAGCTATCCTCAACCAGTAATTCATCAATCCGCTGCTCATCAATATTTTGGCGATGAATCGGGGTCAAACCACTTTCACCCGCTTCAATATGGCTTGATGACAAAGATTCATCATCCAATTGCACAGTAAAACTATCCGAATCAATATCGGTCAAATTGCTAGATGTTGGTTTGGCTTTCATTTTTGTTCCTTAATTTTCATTTATTGTTTATTATCAGTGTTATGTCGCTATCATAGCCAGTAATCAGCATGACATCTATGTTGCCAATGTGATATTTGTGTTATGTTATCGAAAACAGTTTTTCGCACAGACAGCGTTTTTAACAATTTTTATGGATAAAACAGGAAGTGGCTATGTTTAAAAATCTTGCCTCAGATGCATTGGGTTTGAGTGACATCGGTAAAATCATCCCACCGAGCCAGTTTAACCAAACCGATATTGATGACTATATTTTTCACGAAGATAACGAGCGCATTTATTTTGTGATTAAGTCAAAAATGGACGAATATTGCTTTACCAATGTCGCCTTTATCCACCTTGATGGGCAGTCGGCGACCAGTAAAAAACGCCTGCTAAAACGCTATCCGTACCGCAATTTTCAGCCCGCCAATATCATGATTGAGACGGCAGGCACGATGGATATGGACGCTGAGCTAAAATTTAGCTTGGGCGGTATGGCATTTTCGATTGATATCGACAAAAATCAAATCGAGCAAATCCGTGACATCTATAAGGTGCTGACTGCGATTAGCGAGCAGTGCAAACGCATTGCCCATGAAGAAACGGTGCTAGAAAAATCCTTTAATACCGTCACCAATATGTTTAGCTTACGCGAACTGTCAGAAAACGTGGTGCTTAATTTGCCTGATGTCATCAACCAAACTGTGGCACAAGTAGAAAATGCCTATGGCGAGCGTTTAAAGACCATTCGTAATTATGACTTTGGGGCGATTTTTGAGCATTATTTGCGTCAATAATTGCTAAAATTTATGCAAACTGTACTCACCGCCTACGCTGAGCAAGGTATCAAACTTGCGATTGAAAGCAAACGGGTCAAACATATCAACTTTCGTATCAAATCGATTGATGAAGCACCGTTTACCAGCTTGCTCAGCGTGTCTTATCCCATGCGTATGCCACAACACCTGCTGATGCAATCGCTTGAACATCGCCTTGCATGGGCAATCGACTGTCAGCAAAAACAACGAAAACTCAAAGAACTTAAAGCCAAAAAACCTGCCTATATCAATGATGTCAAAGATTTGGCAAATTTGACCCTTGAAAGCAACATTTATTTTGAAGGGCAAAAAATGACAGTGCAAGCCTTATTTGAACGCCACTTTGAAAACTCGGATTTTTCAAAAACGGATATTCCACGCACCTTAACGAGTCTTTATAAAGCTTGGCTTGGTCAATTTATCCAAAACCGCCAAGCGTTTTGGCAAGACAAAGTGGGTAAATCCGCCAGCAGAATCACGCCCTACACCATGAAAACGCGCTGGGGCAGTTGTAGCACCCAAGCCAAAACCATTCGCTTGTCCGTTTGGCTGGCGCAATTCCCGCCAGACTGCGCGGATTATGTGTTGGTGCATGAGCTTTGTCATCTGATTGAGCCCAATCATTCGGCACGGTTTTGGGCGCAAGTGGCACGAGTCATGCCAGATTATCAACTGTGGCATCAGCAATTAAAATTTGGCGAGCTGTAATTATTCAAGCGGTCACGATTCAAGCTTTAATTATTAAAGCCAAAAAAAAGCCATCTCGCTATGAGATAGCTTTTTGGTAGCCGTAAAAGTTGCAAATTCTTAAAATCTATCTGCTAAAATATAACCCTATTTCAATATTTAAATATAATCACTAAAAAAGCAGCTAAAAAATGTCCCAAATTCATTACCAATTCGATTTTAAAAAATTTCGTGAACATCTTGTCGATGTCACATTGACCTTTACCGCAGACCACGACAACCCCGTTATTTGGCTACCTGCTTGGATTGCGGGTAGTTATATGATTCGAGAATTTAGCAAACACATTACGGCAGTCACTGCCACCATTCATGACCCCAACGCCAAGAACAATCAACGGCTTAAAAAACTGGATAAAAACCACTGGCAAATCCACGCCAAACAAGGCGACCGCATTAGTGTCACTTATGAAGTCTATGCGTATGACTTATCGGTGCGTGGGGCGTATGTCGATGAAACTCGCCTGTACGGCAACTTCACCTCCCTAGCATTAGCGGTACAAGGGCAAGAAAACCAAGCGATTAAAGCCGAACTCATTTGCCCGCAAGACTTTTATGAGGTAAACGGCGTGGAAGTCAGCCTAGCCACCGCTTTACCCGAAAAAATGCACCAACAAGCCAAACAAACCATCTATCAGCTAACTGCCGACAATTATGAGCAACTCACCGACAGCCCGTTTGAAATCGCTGAGCAAGATGAATTTTGGTTCGATGTAGAAAGTGGTGAAAACACCATTGCACACCGATTTGTGATTTCTGGCGTACACCACAGCGACCTTGAACGGCTAGAAACTGACCTTAGCAAAATTTGTCAAAGCTATGTCGATTGGCTGGGTGATACGCCGTTTGATGATTATCTGTTTATGACCATGGCAACTTCAAGCGACTATGGCGGACTTGAGCACCTTGCCAGTACCAGCTTGATTACCCCACGAGATGACCTACCCACATTTTTTGAACAAGCTGAGCCAAGCGAGAGTTATCAACGCTTTTTGGGCTTGTGTAGCCATGAATATTTTCATGCGTGGTGGGTTAAAACCGTGCGTCCCGAAGTTTTTTTAACCGCCAACTTTAACCAAGAGACGTACACCACCTTGCTATGGGTGTTTGAAGGCTTTACCAGTTATGTGGATGATTTTATGCTACAAAAAAGCGGGGTTATTTCGCAACATAGCTATCTAAAGCTACTTGCCGAACAAATCAATCGCTACTATCAAACCCACGGACGCGCCTTGCAAAGCGTGGCAGAGTCAAGCTTTGATGCGTGGATAAAACTATATCGTAGCGATGAGAACACCGCCAACGCCGGGATTAGCTACTACAACAAAGGCGCGCTGGTGGCGTTATGTTTAGACTTGACTTTGATAAACCATGGCAAACGTATTTTTGATGTGATAAAAGTTTTTTATGACAAAGCCAAAGCCCAAGATAATCGCCGTTTTGGTATGACGGACGCCAATCTAGATGACGTCATGAATGAATGTTTACCCAAAGACGTTTGGCAAGATTTTAGAGCCAATTATATCGACGGCACGACAGAATTACCGCTATTTGAACTGTTGTCAGAGCAGGATGTGAGTATTGAACAAAAAGACGATGATATTACTTGGGGCATGAAATATATGAGCGAGGCTACTGGGTTAAAAGTGCAACGTGTTGTGCGAAATAGCCAAGCCGCCGCTGCAGGGATTTCTGCTAATGATGTCATCGTGGCAATTGATGGGTTAAAGGCGAGCGAAAAATGGCTAAAATCTACGGCTAAAACCCAAACAATTAGTGAAGACCCTGCCGTGTGTCATGTCTTTCGCCGTGATGAGCTGCTGGTGCTTGAAGTGCCACCTGTGAGTGACGCGCATGTTAAACAACCGCAAACATGGACGCTGATAGCAGGCGATACGATAAAATTAGACCATTGGCTTGAATGGAAATAACTTGCAAAAACAATAGAAAACCTTTAAAATTCGGCTTCCAATTTTATCAATCCATCCTGTGTTGGCTTTAATCGGTTGGGTGTTTGGGTGAATTTTTAACAAAATAAACATTCACGCCAAGCATACTAACTGCAGACCAAAGGGCAGGATAATGACTAGAGACCTAACCATGCGCGCAGATATCCATCCAGCTTATCAAGAAGTTCTATTCCACGACACCAACGCTGACGTTTACTTTTTAACTCGCTCTACTATCAAATCAAAAGTAACTCGCGAATACGAAGGTAAAGAATACCCATACGTCGCACTCGATATTTCAAGTGCCTCACACCCATTCTATACCGGCGAACAACGTAAAACCCAAAACGAAGGTCGTGTGGCAAGCTTCAACAAACGTTTCGGCGCATTTGCAGGTCGTAACAAAAAATAAGTTTAATCGCTTATTGTCAAAAACCCTTTGCGATTGCGAAGGGTTTTTTATTGGCTGGAATGGGGCAATACTGGCTAATCCCTAACAATACGCCGTAAAAAAGCTCACCGAAGTGAGCTTTTTTTGGATTTATTTGTTTAGGTTTAATAGGAATGAATTTTTACGTTTTTGGGTAGTAACAATTCTTTTTTGAGTGGCAACTGCGGTGATAACTCAAACAAGGCGCGGCGATATACATTACGTTTAAATGCCACCACTTGGTTAAGTGGATACCAGTAACTGACCCATTCCCATCGGTCAAATTCAGGTTTTGCCGTATCAAAACGGATATGTTCTACATTGTTCTCATCTAGCTGGAGCAAAAACCATTTTTGTTTTTGTCCAATACACAAAGGATATTGTCCTTGTCGTACAAAACGTTTTGGCAACCGATAACGAAGCCAATTTTGGGTTTGTGACAACACTTTGACATGCTGAGGATACAGTCCGACTTCTTCCCACAATTCTCGATACATTGCATCAAGCGGCGTTTCACCAAAATCAATGCCGCCTTGTGGAAACTGCCAAGCATCGTGACCCACGCGTTTTGCCCACAGTACTTGTCCGTGTGTATTTGCCAAGATGATACCTACGTTGGCTCGAAAGCCGTCTGCATCAATCATGACGATTACCTTCAATTTAATGGTTAAAATTGGCAGGCAATCACATTATCAAGTTTTTTGGGTCACAAGGTTTACACACATCCTTGCAGACCATTATTAAAGTTTTGGTCAATCAAATCATCGGGAATAAACCCATCTCTACCAACAGACGCTTATTTTATTATTTTTGCTAAAAAACATGGACAATGTAATCACTGCCTTTATTACCCACTATTAAACCAGTTTTTATGTCAAAAGTGTAATGTTTATTTGCTATAAATTGTTTCACGGACATAAAAAGCGCATAATATCGCTTGATTTTATACAAAATATTTTTTTAAAAATTATAAGCATGTGGGGATAGTATGAAAGCAACGGTAAATTGGTTAAAAAACGAAGACATTAATTTTGCAGCCGTGACTGAAAATGGCAATAAAATTATCATGGATTCAACGGAAAAATTGGGTGCCAAACCCATGGAAATGGTTTTGATGGGGCTTGGTGGCTGTGCCAGTTATGATGTGGTCAGTATCCTGCAAAAAGCCCGTCAGGCGGTGAGCGATGTTGAGTGTCAGCTATCGGCTAAGCGTGCCGACGCGATTCCTGCAGTATTTACTGATATTCATCTGCATTTTATAGTCAAAGGCAATGCTATCAAAGAAGCGCAGGTTAAAAAAGCCATCGAATTATCGGCAGAAAAATACTGCTCAGCCAGTCGTATGCTAGAAAATGGCGGTGTCAAAATCACCCATGACTATGAAATCATTGATGAAACCCCTAGTGAAATGACTGATAAAACGGTCAAAGGGTAGGGAATAACGGCATGTTTCCCTATCTAAGTGCTGTTCCTGCCACCAATAGCAGCGTGGTGCTGGCAATGATGGTTGCCAGTTTATTGCCCTTGGTGTTTGCGATATTAGCAAAGGTCTTTGGCGGATTTAAAAGCAAAGACAATGCCAATCCGCGCGAGTTTTTGGGTAAACAAACGGGCGCGGCAGCGCGTGCCAATGCCGCCCAGCAAAATAGTTATGAAACCTTGCCGGTATTTTTGGCAGCGGTGATTGTGGCGTTGCTATTTTTTGTACCGCTGTCAGTGGTGACGCAGTTGGCGTGGTTGTATGTCATATTGCGGATTATTTATGGGTTGGCATATATTGCCAATTGGGCAACTTTTCGCTCAATTATTTGGTCGCTTAGCCTCGCCTGTCCGCTGATGTTGTTTTATTTAGCGATACGGTTGAGCTAATTTGCTATGAGCAATCGCCAGCTTGGGATTGTGCTTGCAACATCGCAACAATGGTCTCAAGCTGTTTTTGTCTCTTTACGTTTTGCCAAAGCTCGCTGGCTTCTTCATAGCCTTGGGTCAACATGCCAAGCCACTGTTTGTAACGTCCCACCAGCATATTATCGCTACGGGCATGTCCTTGCAAAAACGCAATTTGTAGCTTGAGTAGCGCGTGCCAAGCCATATTTTCTGCCCTGTCACCTTTATCCATCGCTTTGATTTGATTGACTAAGTCAGGACGAGTAACTGCACCACGTCCGAGCATGATATGTGGGGTGTTGGCTTGTTTGCGGCAACGCATGGCTTGTTCAGTCTGCCAAATTTCGCCATTGGCAATAATCGGTAAGCTTAACCGCTGCGTCAGGGGCGCGATTAACTCCCAATAGGCTGGGGGTTTATAGCCTTGGGTTTTGGTACGGGCATGGATGGTCAGCCAACTGGCATTGGCTGATTGCACCGCATCGCCGATTTCTTGGGTTAGAGAGGTATCTTCATAGCCGAGTCGGATTTTTGCTGATACAGGCGTATCTGATGGCACGGCTTGGCGTACTGCATGAATGATTTGATACAAGGTTTCAGGTTCGGTGAGCAACACCGAGCCACCGCGGTGACTATTGACAGTTTTAGCAGGGCAACCAAAGTTAATATCAATGGCTAACGCACCAAGCTCGACCGCTCTGATGGCATTACCCGCCATCAAGTCAGGTTCACTGCCCAATAACTGTACATGTACTGGCGTGCCGTGAATAGTTTTGCCTTTTAAACCATCCTCATGCAAAAGTTCGGGTACAAATTTATAAAACACATGCGCGGGTAGGACGTGCTGGGTGACGCGAATAAACTCACTCACCGTCCAGTCGTAATGTCCGATGCTGGTTAAAATATCCCGCATCAATGGGTCGGTCAGTCCTTCCATCGGCGCAAGGACAATTTGCGGCTTATCAAAATTTGGGTAATATAACATATAATATTTCAATTAAATAAATCAGGTATTATAAAGCATTAATAAATAAAATAATGGTAGTTATTTTGGGCGAGGTTTAAGTGAATTTTGGATTTCTTATAGATAAGTCAGAAGTGAAATGTCAAAGTTTTAGTATTATACCTAATGAAAATTTTGACGAATATATTTCATGGTTCTACTATAATATGGAAGTTAGTAATGGCTGGATTTATCCACCGTTTAAAGCTTTAAAGCACAATGATGAAGAATTAAAAAAATTTAAAAAATCTGCACCCTTAGTAAGAAGTAATTTTTATAGTTTACCTTGCACCCATATTCTACAAACTCAGAACTTTACTGATCAACACGAACGTTTTCTTATTCTCGGATACGGTTTATTGCAAGGACTTTATTTAAACCCACAAAACTATATGTACCTTGGCAAGACTCCCTATACTCCTTCAACTTTAAATGGTCTTGTGTTAGGAAAAAATGATAGAGTAAAAGGCTTGGAAGCTATTAGGTTCTGTTGAACATTCAAAGCTTCAGCCAATGATAAGCAAAGGCTAGAGCGACCAAATTCTCATAATTACGTT
>NZ_JBIQEC010000019.1:0-48046 GCF_045370505.1 Moraxella sp. 179-F 1C4 NHS
GTTAAAGGTGTTTGTGGTGAACTTACTTTAGCATGTTGGGCTTCTTTTTTTTATCCTTTCTTATGTCGAATTCAGGTTAATTATAACCACATAATCTTGCTGGATTATAAAATGAATGTTATGAGTAACAAAAACGCATTAAAAATTTGGGGGGTGGTGGATTGTATTGTAATTTGATGGGCGGGTTGTTTGAAGGGTTGCAAAGATTGCAAAGGTTGCGGAGCATTTTTAAAAGCAACTTTTAAAGTAACTTTTAAAGCAACTAGTGAAATAATGGTTGACCCGCTAGACGAAAAGCGAGTTGGTAGAGCAGCTCCCAAGCCGGTTGTTGCACCAGACCTTTGATGGCTTGGTCGGCTTGGTACAGTGCATCCGACCAGTTTCGGGTAGCGTCATGGGAATGACGATGCAGGGCTTTACTGTACAGCTGTTGCTTGCTTTGCCAAATGCCGAGGCTTTGATAGCTTGCCCCTGATTGCAAGCTTAAAATATTGCGCATATCTTTGGCTATCATCCATAACACCAGACTCTCTGGTTCTTCACTGGCTTTGAGTTGCTGCAAGATTTTTGCAACCTGCGCGGTATCACCTGCCAACATGGCATCCGATAAATCAAAGGTGGTAAACATAGATTGACTCACCAACCCATCAAACAGCTGAGGCTCATCGATGGTCACAAAATGGGTAGGGGGATTCGCATCTGTTGTAGCATAGAGATAGGAGAGTCGCCACAGACTTTGGTAAGCCGCTAGCAAATTATGCTGAGTTTGTGCCATTAGCATTTGCCAAGCGGGTTTGGTGAGTTCGAGCCCAAAGTCTTGCGCGTGTTGCTGTAGCAGTTGTTCGCGTTGCTGTTCTTGATAAAGATGACATTCGATGACCTGACCAAATTTATCGCAAAGCGAAAAAAACGCACTGCTTTGGCTTTTCTTATCGTATTTATCACTGATAATGACTAAGCAATTGCTTGGATTGCTCGTCGCAAATTGCGCTAATTCTGCTAACGCCTCTTTATCGGGTTTATGATTACCGTGAACGATAATGGCTTTGTTGTCGTCAAACAGTGACAGACTGTTCAGCTCTGCCAAAACCGCTTGCCATGATTTGGCGCTGGTAATATCCATGCGCGAAATTGCCATATTATGCTGCCGCCAATTGGGCGACATTTTTTCTATCAGCCACTGTGACAGCAAATCTTCATCGCCATGCATTAGCCACAGGCCAGTGGCTGGGTCTTGCCTATTTTTGAGATGTTGAAAGGCATTTAAAAAATTGTACTGCATCAGCGTATTATCAATTAGGTTAGGTAGGGTTAGGGGGTAGTTGCGGTCGGCACTTTGGTGATTTTTGGAAGGCTCAGTGCGACATATTGGTCAGCAATACGCTGCGCCAGGTTATCATACAACCATACTTTAATTTGCTCGGCTTGGGGATTGTCGGTCGCTACCACGCCTTGGTCATACTGATAGCTGCGCTGTACTTGAATCGTATTGGTCAGCGTGCGGGGTTGACCATTTTCAATGGCGCGATAGCTTACCTCTGCGCTTAGTACCATGCGAATTTCGGTCAAAATACCGCGTAGCTGGTAGTTTTGCAGGCGAATGTTTTTGACTTCAATACTGGCAGGCAAGGTAGTATTTGATTGGGTGGTTGCATTTTTATCAATTACCCTATCTTGGGTATTGATGCTTAGCTGGTGGAGTTGTTTTTTTAACGAATTTTTGACCGCATAGTCTTCTGGGCTATTGTGAAAAATCAGCTCAGTGGTCGGGATATTCTGTGACATGGGCGCATCATACCCGCGTAGATGAAAACCACAGGCAGGTAGCTGCGTCAGTAACACACTGCTTAGGAGGATACGAAGAAATGGCTGATTCATATAGTTACCTGTCTATGATTGTCGGGATTTCTTGTGATAACGCTTTATTATAAAGCTGCAAGATAAAGCTTTAAGGTCAAAAAGGGCTTAGGTTGCTAATAAGCCCTTATAATCAATTAGGCTTTTACCACAATATTGACCAGTTTATTGGGCACCACGATTTCTTTGACGATATCGCCGGTGATAAATTTAGCGACGCTGTCGAGTTGTTTCGCTTCGGCTTTTAACCAATCGCTGTCACTGTTTGGCGCCACCTCCATTTGACCTCGGATTTTGCCGTTGATTTGCACCACCATGGTAATAGTGTCTTGTACCAAGGCTGAACTATCAACGGTTGGATAGGTTAGTGTCATCACATCAATCCCTAACTCCTCAAGTAGGACTTCTGCCATGTGCGGCGCGTACATGGTGAGCAAGGTCAATAATGTTATAAGTGCTTCATTGGCTACCGCCAAATCGCTGTCTGAACGAATGTCAAACGCAGTGAGTTCGTTCGACAATTCCATTAAAAATGACACAGGCGTATTGAGCGCCAAATTTTTGCCAAAGGCGTCATCTAATTTGCCGATAGTATCATGTGTTTTACGACGTAAACTTTTAGCGGCTTTACTAAGCGACTGGGCGTCACTCACCGATAGCGTTGCTGCGGTTAAAGATTGTTGTGCCAATGTTTCGGCATGCTCGATGGTATAACGCCAGACTTTTTTCAAAAAGTTATACGGACCCTTTAGCCCATCGTCAATCCATTCAAGCGTCTGGTCGACAGGCGCGGTAAACATGGTGTAAAGTCGAACGGTATCTGCGCCATATTGATCAATAGTCGCTTGGGGGTCGACACCATTGTTTTTTGACTTCGACATTTTTTCGATTTTGCCAATTTTGACAGGCTGACCATCGGCTTTTAAGGTCGCTTCGATGGGCTGACCTTTGTCGTTGTAGCGGATATCAACTTCTTCTGGAAAGTAATAGGATTTGCTACCATCGGCATTTTCGCGAAGATAAGTACCCGCCAAGACCATGCCTTGGGTGAGTAAATTAGCAAAAGGTTCATCACCCTGCACCAAGCCTTCATCACGCATGAGTTTGTGGAAAAAACGCGCATATAGTAAGTGTAACACGGCGTGCTCAACACCACCTACATATTGATCCACAGGTAGCCATTTATCGGCCGCGACTTTATTAATCATCCCCTCGGTATAATTGGGTGAGGCAAAACGCGCGTAATACCAGCTTGATTCTACAAAGGTATCAAAGGTATCGGTTTCACGTTTGGCAGGCTTACCGCAACATGGGCAGTTGACATCGGTAAATGAAGCAAGGTTGTTGAGGGGATTGCCACGTCCATCGGGTACCACATCTAAAGGTAATACCACAGGCAGCTGACTTTCAGGGACAGGTACTGTACCGCAGTCTGTACAGTTGATAACCGGAATTGGGCAACCCCAATAACGCTGACGAGATACCCCCCAATCGCGTAGCCGATAATTGATGGTTTTTTTACCCAAGCCTTTTGGCTCAAGTTGGGTTAAAATGTTGTCAAAGGCTTGTTTAAAATTTAAACCATCTAACTCACCCGAGTTAATAGCCACGCCATTTTGCTTATCGCCATACCAGTCTTGCCAAGTCGTCGCATCAAACTGTTGACCTTGCTTATGTTGTTCGTCTAGGTCAATCACTTGTTTGATAGGTAACTGGTATTTATTGGCAAATTCAAAGTCGCGTTCATCATGCGCAGGGACTGCCATGACAGCGCCAGAACCGTAGCTCATTAATACGTAGTTCGCGACCCAAACAGGCACTTGCTCACCGGTCAACGGATGGGTGACAGTCAGACCCGTATCCATACCCATTTTTTCAGCTTTGGCTAAGTCTGCTTCGGCAACTGAGCCTTTTTTGCAGGCTTCAATAAAGCTTTGTAAGGCAGGATTGGTCGCGGCCGCGTGTTTTGCCAGTGGATGCTCAGCTGCCACCGATACATAAGTCACACCCATTAAGGTATCAGGACGGGTAGTGAACACATCTAGGGTTTTTTGTTCACCATTTAAGGTATAGGGAAAATGAATTTCCATGCCTTCAGAGCGACCAATCCAGTTGCGCTGCATGGTAATCACTTGCTGTGGCCAATGACCTTCTAGCCTATCCAAATCATTTAACAGCTCGTCTGCATAGGCGGTGATATTAAAGTAATACATGGGGATTTCGCGTTTTTCAATTAGCGCACCTGAGCGCCAACCGCGACCATCCACCACTTGCTCATTGGCAAGGACGGTATTATCAACAGGGTCCCAATTCACCGTTGAGAGTTTTTTATATACCAAGCCTTTTTTGAACAGTTGTACAAATAGCCATTGTTCCCACTTGTAATACTCTGGCGTACAAGTGGCAAATTCACGTGACCAGTCAATCGATAGTCCTAATGATTTGAGCTGCGCGCGCATGTTATCAATGTTTGAAAACGTCCACGCAGCAGGGGCAACAGCGTTGGCAATCGCTGCATTTTCTGCAGGCATACCAAACGCATCCCAGCCCATTGGTTGCAATACTTCATAACCCTTTAACCGATAGTAACGGCTCAACACATCACTAATCGTATAGTTGCGCACGTGCCCCATGTGCAGTTTACCACTGGGGTAGGGAAACATAGACAGCAAATAGCGTGACGGCTTATCTGATGCCGCGTTGTTTACTTGATAACGATTTTGCTGTTCCCATTTTTGTTGTTGGGCGGGCTCGATAACTTGAGGTTGGTATTGACTGGTTAAAGCTGAATTACTCATAATGGTCTGAATTTGCAGTATTTGAATGGGAAAGTATTTTAAGCCCCATAGCATAGCCTAAAACCGTAAAAATTGCGATAAAAAAAGGAGCCAATATGAGCATCACCATCTACGGTATCAAAAATTGTAGCACCATGAAAAAGGCGTTTGATAAATTAACCGCACTGGGTTTGGAGTATGAATTTTTTGACTATAAAAAACAGGCGATAGACAAAACGACATTAGCCCATTGGGTAAAGCGAGCAGGTATAGATAAGGTATTAAACACCAAAGGCACAACCTACCGTAAACTTAGCGATGCGCAAAAAGCCCAAATAAAGCAAGATGTGCATGCCGCGTTAGATATGATGATAGCTAAGCCAAGTATGATTAAGCGCCCGATTGTCGTCTCAGACAATGAGTTAATCATTGGTTTTGATGAAACTGCCTTTGAAAAACTAGGCAAGTGAAAAACTAAGCAGGTAAAGAGGGACAAGGAAAAGTCAATCCGCAATAAAAAAGCGAGTGATTAAAACTCGCTTTTTTAAGTGGCGGGTAAAAATTATTTTACCGCACTAGCAACCGCAGATTTTACCGCATTGGCAGTTTCAACTGGGGTAGAGGCTGCACCACGTTCTTTATTAACGATAGTTTGTGGCGTCATCACAGAAGCGTCTTGTTTGTGATCGCTTAATGAATAAACATACGCTGCCAATAACATAATACGCTCGTTACCCAGTTTGGTATCCCAATGTGGCATCACACCGGCACGACCATTACGTATCGTAGTACGAACTGTTTCCCGGTCGCCACCATACAACCACGTGTCATCCGTTAAGTTAACAGCACCGACATCAGGGTTACCTTTACCATCTTTACCATGACATACCGCACAGTTGGCATCAAAAATACCCTTGCCTTGATTAACCAAAGTTTGGTTCAACTGACCATTCTCTTTTGAACCATGACCGGGTGATAGTGATAGTACGTATTCAGCTGCAGCGCGAACACCATCTTCACCAATCTGCGCTTTCCAAGCTGGCATACCACCGACGCGACCATGATTAAGGGTTAACAAGATTTTATCGGGTGTACCGCCATAAATCCAGTCATTGTCCGTCAAGTTTGGATAACCGGGTGCACCATGCGCTTGTGAGCCATGACACACTGAACAGTTTTGTAAGAACAAACGCTGACCAATTTTAATCGCTTGCGGATCTTGAGAGAGTTTTAGAACGGCAGGCGCCAGTCCTACAATACCTTTATCAATCTGCGATTTTAATTCAGCATTGGGCTCTGCATTTTTAGCTTGCTGCGCTTGTAATTTAGCAAGGCTGTCAATTTGCGCCGTTACTGCTTTGTCTTTTAAGATTTTATCATTGAACGTGCCAGTAAATACAGCATTATTGCGCTCAAGATCGGATGCTAATTCATTAGCACTGGTCCAAGGAACATCTTGACCATCTACTTTTACCGTAGTGATACCTTTCCATGAGCCTGGCATTACTGATGGGAACAATAGCATGTATAGTAGTGCCCAAGCTAATGAACCCCAAAAGATTGCTAACCACCATTTTGGTAATGGACGGTCAAACTCTTGGATACCATCGTATTCATGGCCTGTAGTACCGTCATCCGACATGTTTGGGCGATAACCCAATACACCGACTAACCAGAACAAAATCCAAGCCCAACAAGCGATGGAAAATAGGGTTATCCAAAAACTCCAAAATCCACTCATTTTTTATCCTTATTGCGTTGTGATGCACCTGTTAGGTCTTCGTCATCTAACGCAAGTTTTGCATCTTCTTCAAATCGTTTGCGATTCTTTGGCGAGTAAGCCCACCAAACAATCGCAATAAAAGCGATAAACGCTGCGACCGTTGCGATACTGTGTAATGTGCCCAACATTAACGTTGACCTTTCATTGCAGTGCCCAGTTGTTGTAAATATGCAACAACAGCATCGAGCTCAGTTTTACCTTGTACCGCATCAGGTGCACCTGCAATATCAGCATCGCTATAAGGCACACCGAAATGGTCGCG
This sequence comes from Moraxella sp. 179-F 1C4 NHS, assembly GCF_045370505.1. NCBI lineage: Bacteria > Pseudomonadati > Pseudomonadota > Gammaproteobacteria > Moraxellales > Moraxellaceae > Moraxella > Moraxella sp. 179-F 1C4 NHS. The sequence continues at coordinate 6,680 of NZ_JBIQEC010000019.1, forward strand.
GAATAGACGCATTTTTGCTTGTACTTCTTCAGGGTTAACGTCATTTTTTGCTAACCAAGCAAATGGTGGCATTACAGATTCAGGTACCAATGATTGTGGGTTAATCAAGTGTTCACGTTGCCAGTCATCAGAATAGCGTCCGCCGACACGCGCAAGATCAGGTCCAGTACGTTTGGACCCCCATAAGAAGGGATGATCCCAAGCGGATTCAGCAGCGCGCGAATAAGGTCCATAACGTTCTACTTCAGCCCGAAGAGGACGAACCATTTGGGTATGACAGACGTGACAGCCTTCACGAATATAAATATCACGACCTTCTAATTCAAGTGCGGTCCATGGCTTCATATTGGGCAAAGGTTGGTTAACCTCTTTGGTATAAATCAATGGCACGATTTCTACCAAAGTGGCAAAGCTGATAGACACAACGATTAGGATAACTAAAAGACCCGTGTTTTTTTCAATAATTTCGTGATTGAGTTTCATGAGTCTCTCCTTAAATCTGTTTTGCGGTAGCAGTTTCTACTACAGGTGTAGTGGTATCCGCTACTTCAACAGTTTTAGTGCTTGGCATCGTGATGGTTTTGTAGACGTTGTAAGCCATGACGACCATACCTGAGACATACAAGAAACCACCAAATGCACGACCAATGTAAGGATAGTGCGAGAACAAGACAGTATCAACGAAACTATACACTAGCGTTCCATCTGGATTTGTAGCACGCCACATCATACCTTGACCAATACCTGAAATCCAAAGCGATACGATGTAGAAAATAGTACCTGCGGTAGCCAGCCAAAAATGCGCGGTGATTAAGTCAGTTGAATACATTTTTTGTTTGTTCCAAAGACGTGGAATCAATACATATAATGAACCAACGGTAATCATACCAACCCAGCCTAACGCACCAGAATGCACGTGACCAACGGTCCAGTCAGTATTGTGGGATAACGCATTGACGGTTTTGATTGACATCATCGGACCTTCAAACGTTGACATCGCATAGAATGACAGTGCAACAATCAAGAAACGAATAATAGGGTCTGTGCGAAGTTTATCCCAGCTACCAGATAAGGTAAGTACACCATTAATCATACCGCCCCATGAAGGCGCAAATAAAATGATAGAGAATACCATCCCTAAAGACTGTGCCCAGTCAGGGAGTGCTGAATAGTGAAGATGGTGACCACCCGCCCACATATAAGACGAGATTAACGCCCAAAAGTGGATGATAGATAAACGATAGGAGTAAATAGGACGACCGATCTGTACAGGCACAAAATAATACATCATACCTAAAAACGCGGCTGTTAAGTAAAAACCTACGGCGTTGTGACCATACCACCATTGCACCATAGCGTCAGTTGCACCGCCAAACAACGAATACGACTTCCAGAAGCTCACAGGGATTGCCATACTATTGACAATATGGAGTAACGCAATGGTCAAAATAAATGCCGCAAAGAACCAGTTAGCAACGTAGATATGCGAGGTTTTGCGTTTCAATAACGTACCAAAAAACACAATAGCATAAGATATCCACACCACGGCAATTAAAATATCAATGGGCCATTCAAGCTCAGCATATTCTTTCGCTGAGGTTAAACCCAAAGGTAGGGTAATAATTGCGGCAACAATAACAAGATTCCATCCCCAAAAGGTGAACCAGGCTAGATAAGGTGCGAATAAACGCGTTTTACACGTTCTTTGAACGATATAATATGAAGTTGCGAATAACGCACAACCACCAAATGCAAAAATCACCGCGTTGGTGTGCAATGGACGCAAATGGCTAAATGTTAGCCAAGGGATACCAAAATTGAGGGCAGGCCATGCCAATTGTGATGCAATGAACACCCCAATTGCCATACCGATAATACCATATACTACCGCCATGATTGAGAACAACTTAATGATGTCCACTTCATAATCATCGGTAATAGGTATTGCTGTGTTTTGTAAATTCATTCGATGATTTCCTTTACAGCCTATATTATCAACAAGTTTAAGCAGAAATCTCCTTTGTGCCTGTCAATAAAACTATCAGGTCAGATACGTTGGCGCTAGTTATTTTTTTATAAGATAGGCTAACTGTTTAGTGGCTAGTTTCACGATGAATTTTAAAGAAATTAGCGGCTAAATCTTGACGCAAAACAGTAAATTTACAAGCAGTAAAATAGGCTCAAACTCACGATTCTCACCAAGTATTGTAACTTAATCTTTGCTAAATATCATCTAATGTAACGTTCATAGCGCAAAAAAAATTACATACCAACTATTATAATATGAAAAATAAAAAAAACCATGTAAATTGTGGGGATTTTTTTAACATCCCATACACTATCTAGTAACAATGCTAAAAATCGCTAACCGAGCGCCATTATCGTTGCTCTACAAATAGGTTTATTATGCGTTAGAGAATTGTCATTCATACAAAATCTCGGTAAGATGCACAAGTTCTAATACAACTAACGATAATGAGGATTTAAAATGGCTAAAATTTTAACACAAGAATGGTTTGATAAAGTTGACGAATTAACCAACAAAGCAGGTGACTTAAATCTACCACCCGCGATTAAAAATATGTCAATTAATTTACAAGTCACGGATAGCGACAATCAAGAAGTCAATGCAGCTTTTTATGATGGGACAATTCATCAAGGTTTGAAAGATGGCGCTTTAACCACCTTAAAACTTGATGCCGATACCTTAAAAGCAATCTTTTTAGATCGTGATATGAACCGTGCGATGGAAGCCTTCATGGCTGGCAAAATCCGCGTCGAAGGCGATATGGGACAATTAATGTCTATCCAAACCGCAAGCCCAAGCGCTGAGCAAAAACAGCTTTTCAAAGACATCTTAGCCAATACACAAGTGTAAATGGGCTGATTAAATAATTTTGGATATTGCGCGCATTATCCGTGTGTTAAGCGAAATATCACTAACACCCCGAGCACAAAGAAAATCATCGATAACATTCGGTGATTTTTTTTATCGCGTGCTTGGGTGGGGTACAGTAGCAAACTATAAACCATCAGACCATTAACTGAGCTAGTTTGAGCAGATAGTGGGAGTGGGCTGTGATTTACCAATCCAGTCTGGGCTTGGATAGCGTCTGAAGTAGAAACTGCGGATTTAGTCGACTGATTTGGCATGGGTCATCTTCCCAAAATAACTGATAGAACATTCATAATCGTTAGCGGATAATATTGGTTAGGCTATTGAGCCGCCATAGGATTTATGGCTGAGCCGCTATAGAATTTATGACGTTGATGGATAAAAATTGATTAAAATCAAATTTAAAATAACGATAATATAAAATTGTAGTCAATTCAATGAATTAAATAAAATAACGCGCTAAATTTACATTTATTTACAAAATAACAAAGCCACTGTCATAGTGGGCAGTGGCTTCAAGAAAATTAATCAATAATTTTAGTGGGGAAAAGCTTAAAACGCTCTATAATTGGTGGCTGCTTTTTTCTGGTTTTCCATAAAAATAGTCCCCTGTAGCCAAATATTGGCTTGAATATAATCGTTGACTTGAATAGTTGAATCGATGTTATCGGCATTGACCGCTAAACGAATAACAACAGGATTATCAAGGCTTTCACGTAATATCACCACATCAAGCAATACAAATTCAACGCCATTAAAGCTGGCAGTCTGTTTGCCAATAATTTGACCTTGGCACCAAGCTTCATCTTGTTGACCGATGGTTTCACCAAATAAATAAGCACACATGTGTCCTACGTTGATTTCAATTGGCTCCAGCGGCAAGTCGTTTTCGCTAGGTTGCCAAGCGGCGATTTGGGCTTCAAGGTCTTTTGGCGCAACGTTATTATTTTTGGTCAAAATATCATTAAAAGCGCGGTGATAGCGAATCGCTTCAGGGTCATCAACCACAATGGTTTCTGAGCGGTTACTCAAGCTTACGTTGTAAGCAAATGCACTCAGATTGATTAAGTAGCGGTGATTTTTTTCATAGTTGTGCGCATTGATGGCATAATACTGGTCAAATACATACAGCACGGTATTGTCATCAGTTTTTAAGCGCAAAATCGCCTCTATCTGATTGTCACATTTATAGACACCTTCAATAGTGACCCATTGCCCATAAGGACTATTGACACAAGGAAACGCATTAATCAAACGTTTGGGTGAGCGATTACTATCAATTTCAATCACTTGATTGACATGAATTGGCTGATTACCCGATAGTAAAATATGCGAAGGCGTGGCGTTGGTAGTCTTTAGTGGGGTAGGCATGGTGGCAGTATCGATATGCGATTGCAACCAATTTGGGACGTCATCGGGAATATTGTTGGTAAAACATGACCAGTGATCTGCATGACCAACCACTTGATCACAGTTTAGACTAATCGTATTGGGGGCATTTGAAGAAGGGGGTTGGTGAGTATTGGTCATAAGACGTCCTTTAAGTAACAACAGGTTTATCAGTAACAACAGGCTTATGTTGCAAACAAACTTAATAAACTAAACAGCTGTCACGATATTTATCAAAATTTTAATGATTACATTATCAGCTATCAATAGGCTAATATCAGCCTTCAAATCATCTCGGTTAAGTCAACGAGTATCACCTATTAACCTATCTGTTAATAATGGATTAACCCTTGATTAAGCAGGGATGAAATTTAATTCTGCTATGTTAATGGGGACATGCAGAATTTTTTCACCTTATTTTGCTTAAAACATCCACAATTTATTGCGCAGATATGTTTGATTCTGCGAATTTTTAGCAAAATTGCAAAAAAACTTTTGCCAAAACGGTAAAAAAATGTGTCAGACTAACACGCTTTTAGCAGGCTTGAATAATGGTTTTGAAATAAGCTATTTCATTGCCTGCTTGTATCATCAAAATAGTGATAATTTTTAGGAATGCTATGTTTCGACCGTTGGCTTTGTTTTTAGGATTACGGTATACCCGTGCTGAGCGAAGTAACCGATTTATTTCTTTTATTTCTTTGATTTCAATGGTGGGTTTGACGCTTGGCGTTGCCGTGCTCATTACCGTGTTATCGGTGATGAATGGCTTTGACCGCGAACTCAAGAGTCGTATTTTGGGCATGGTGCCGCAAGCCACTGTCACTGCGAGTGAAATTATCCCAGACTGGCAGACACTGGCGCAAACGATTCAAAAAAACCCCAAAGTTGAAGCCGTCGCACCTTTTATCCAATTACAGGGTATGCTCACCGCGAATGGACAAGTCGCAGGTATCATGGTGACAGGTATTGAGCCAAGCTATGAGAAAAAAGTCTCGATTATTCATCAGCATATGGAAAGTGGTAGTGTCGATAGTCTAAAAGCAGGTCAATTTGACATTGTGATTGGCAAGCAAATGGCGGATTCACTGGGGGTGAAACAAGGCGATATGGTCACTTTGGTGTTGCCAGAAGCTTCGCCATCGCCTGCTGGCGTGATTCCGCGCTTCAAGCGTTTTACCGTCACTGGGGTGTATGACATTAGCCCTGAAGTCAACAATATTATGGCATTCATCCCGATGAATGATGCGGCTACGTTATTGCGTCTGCCTGCGGGGGCGCAAGGTATTCGCATGAAGCTAAAGGATTTGTTTGCCGCACCCCAAGTGGCTCAGCAAGCCGCGAGCCTTGCACCCAATATGCTCATGCCTAGTGACTGGACATCGACGCATGGGAATTTATTTGGTGCGATTCAAATGGAAAAAGCCATGGTGGGGTTATTGCTGTTTTTGATTATTTTGGTTGCTGCATTTAACATCGTCTCATCCTTAGTGATGCTGGTGACTGATAAAAAGGCGGACATTGCGATTTTAAAAACCTTTGGTGCGTCGCCTAAGCTCATCACCCAAGTGTTTATGGTGCAAGGATTGTTTATCGGGGTGATTGGTACCGTCGCGGGAACTATTCTGGGCGTGATTTTAGCGTTGACCGTGAGCGATGTGGTAGGCGGTATCAATAATTTATTTGGGTTACATTTATTTGATGCCTATTTTGTCAACTATTTACCTTCACAACTTGAATGGAAAGACGTATCCATCATCGTGGCAGCCTCACTGGTAATAAGTTTTGTGGCAACCATTTATCCAGCACGCCGAGCAGCTAGCATTCAACCGGCTCAAACATTGCGTTATGAATAGGAGTGAGCCATGACGGCGATTTTAACAGGAAACAATATCACCAAGACCTATCAAGATGGTAAAACCACCACGAATGTGCTCAATCATTTGGATATCAGTATTAACAGTGGCGAGCGCATCGCCATTGTTGGCACGAGCGGGTCAGGTAAAAGTACCTTGCTACATATCTTGGGTGGGTTAGATGTGCCGACCAGTGGGGAGGTTTGGCTACATGGGCAGCGCATCAATGATCTCAATGAAACCCAGCGCGGTGAGCTTCGTAACCAGCATTTGGGCTTTATTTATCAGTTTCACCATTTGTTAGCGGAGTTTACTGCGATTGAAAATGTGGCAATGCCGCTATTGATGCGAAAAGCAGTGCCAATTGCAGTGGCGCGTCAACAGTCTATTGAATTACTGGAAAAAGTAGGGTTGGGGCATCGGCTGACCCATCGCCCAGGCGAGCTGTCTGGCGGTGAACGTCAACGTGTGGCGATTGCTAGGGCGCTGGTGACAAAGCCTTCATTGATACTGGCTGATGAGCCCACAGGGAATTTAGACTATGCCAATGCACAGGCGGTGTTTGAAATCCTATCAGAGCTACAAAAAGATTTTAATACCGCGCTATTGATGGTCACCCATGACCGGCAATTGGCACAGTTGGCGGATAAGCAATTAGCCTTACAAAATGGCACGTGGGTGGCTTAATACTCATCGAGTAGCCAACCGCTGATAAAAGCAAAATATTCACGGAACCACACATTTGGGCGGATATACCAAGGGGTGTCAGACCCGACCACCTGTAAATTGGTATATCCTTGTCGTTTGCCAATAAGGCTTGCGCGCAAGGTGTGAAAATCACTGGTGACTGCGATTATCGGTTGGTTTAAGGCAATCCCTTGCTGCGCTAAAATCTTTTTGCTATGGACAAAGTTAAGCTCGGTACTGGTGCTTTGTTCTTCAAGCGCAATATGCGCCAAGCTGATGCCATAGGTGTCATGTAAATAGTCCGCCATCGCTTTGGCTTCACTGACATCCTCCCCAGCGTCAAAACCACCACTGGTTATCACAAGTGCGTTTACAAAACGCTTGATGACTTCAGAGGCTTTATCCAAACGCAGTTTTACCGCATCGGTCGGCTTATTATCTTTTGTTCCGCCGCCTAAGACAATAATCGCTTGCGCTGCTTTAGGATGGCTATCGGTGTTGAAGTGCTGTTTTAAATAGCTGACAAAGACACAAAAACTTATTAACCAGACAAAAAATAGTAGCCAAACCAGCTGCCATAGTTTTTTTAATGACGGCTGTGACGCCAAATAAAGTTGGATACGTTCCCAATATATCGCATGGCCTAAAAAAATTAGCCCTATGCCCAATGGCACTAGGGTGCCAATATGAAAAACACGATTGGCCAGCAATAGCCCACAGTCAATAACCAGTATCAATCCTGCAATCCCTAGACTGATTTGAATACTTTTTTCCCAACGCCTGAGGCATTGTCATTGCCGCTACTAAATTGAGTCAACATCGATTAATAATTTCCAAAAGTTGCTATTTGTTTTACTATATCGTTCATTCGATAATTGTAAGGGAAGTAGCGAGCTATCGCTATCTTTATCAAGGATGAAACATGATTTGGCTCATCACGGTTGCCAGTTTGTTGGGGTTTTTAGTGGTAAATACACTAGCAAATCACCCCTTGATGACAGGTTATGCGCTGACAAGTTATGATGCGAAAATTTGGCAGATGTTATCAGTGGCACTGTTGATAGCGCTGCTAATCAATGTAGGTTTATACCATGGATGCAACCGTAAACAGCTAAAACGAGCGTCGCCAAACCCTGCATTAGCCTACCGTTTTGCCTTACCGTTATTATCAAGTTTTATCTTTTTGCTGACGCTCATGTTGAGTGCCAGTTATGGTTTATATCATTATAAGCTGTATCAAAACGCGTTATTGCCCTCAGCGCTCACAGTGGATGCCATCGTTGAATCGCATCAAATCAGCGATACCGTGACGCAATCAATTAACCTATCACATGATATAGCGATGCTTGGCAATGGTTATATCAGACAAATTCTACAAGTCAAAGTAGATGATGATATTGAGGAATCACCATCAACCCCTCAACCACCGCTAACGGCACTGATTAGCGCTAACATCAAAGACAACCCTGATTGGGAAGCGACCTTGTCGCAGTTAAGACCTGGCATGCAGCTTAACGTAAAATTACAGCTTGAGCCCATTGCACAGCCTAAGCCTACAAGTTTACCCAGCAATACCAAACCGCTCATGCTAGGATTTGATGAAGCGCAATGGTTAAGGCAGCGTGAGGTGCAAGCGAAGGGAGTGATAATCGGTATTGAAAAAACGAGCCTACGGGAATTTAACCCATCCCATGTGAAAGACCGTATGGTTATTGCTATTGAAAAATTGCGCTGGCAACTACGCCAAAAAATCCTCGCTAATTTGCATAGAACCCTGCTGAAACAATCCACATCTATAGTCAATGCTAAAAACGATATTGCCCAACCCGTGCTTAAAAGTTCTGGTGAAACTTCTAGCCAAAGTTCTGGTCAAAGCGCTATTCAGGCCGCTATCCAAAGCCATGCAATCTTATTAGGACTGTTAACGGGTGATAAAAGCCTGATGGATAGCGACGTTAAGAATCGCTATCAAGTCACGGGGATTAGCCATTTATTAGCAATTTCAGGCCCGCATGTGCTGATGCTCGCCGCTATCGTATCCATTTTTGTAGTATGGCTTGTTAAATGGCTTGCGCCGCAGTTGTTGGTCAAATTACCGAGTAGTTTGTTGGTGCTTTGGGTGAGTGTGGTGATGGCAGGGTTTTATGCGTTGCTGGTGGGTTTTGAAATACCTGCCCAGCGGACATTTTGGATGCTGTTACTGCTTACGCTGTCGAAACAGTTATTGGTTAATTTTTCTGCTTATCGGCTGTTGGCTTGGGTTGCGTTAGGCATGATTTGGCTAGAACCGACGGCAGTCGGGCAAGCAGGGTTTTGGTTGTCCTTTGTGGCGGTGGTTTTACTGTTAAAATTTAGCGAGACAATAGGGACAGTTAGCGCCGCTGAAATTAACAATGTTAGTCAGTTACTAGCGCCTACTGCACGCAGCGATGTGCTGAGTGGTTTTGTTAAAATCATAAGCTACCAATTCAAGGCGTTACTAAAACTGCAAATTTGGCTATTTGTTTGGATGCTACCCATCGTGGTGTGGTTTTTTGGCAAAGTATCGGTCATCGGCATCTTGGTAAACTTGCTAGCCGTACCATTTTTAGGCTTAGTGATTGTACCCTTAGATATGTTGGCAGGCGTCGTTAGTTGGCTACCTGTGGTAGGGGATTGGCTAAGCCAAATCATTTGGTCGATGCTAACAACCCTGCTCAATGTATTTCATCTTTTACTTAAGCAACTTATCGACACGGGTGTTGCCAAACAATCATTTTTCGCCTTGTCACAAACCCAGCTTGTCCTGTGTTTGTTCATTGCGTTACTGGGGTTGTTAAAAGGCTTGTTGCCTAGAATGCTGATGTTGCCACTGGCTATCCTGTTGATATTATTGCCACTACAGCAGCGAAGTTTAAGTAACAACAAACCGACTCTAGCAGTTGGTGATAACCCTAAACTGGTCATCAGTTTATTAAAGAAAGGCGATGATAGCTGGCTGATTTTGTCCGATAACCAAGTCAAAGCCGCGCAGACGGATAAACCCAATTTTTTGAAAACCAAACAAGCTAGCAGCAATGTTTCGGCTGATAAAGAAATCAGTTCGCTGTTGAACCGTGATATTTATCCGCTGTTAGCAAATCAGCAGGTTCATCGATTAACTGGGGTGATTAGTCAAACGCCCAGTGTCCGCGTCAATGAGCTGGTGCAACAACTGGCCACCCATGTACCTGTTAAAGCCTATTGGCTGGCAGGGTATGATGTCGAACACAGCAGGCTTGATGTGACAGATAAGGCTGTATCTGCAAGTTTTCGTGCGATTACACCTCGCAGTTGCCAAACCGCGCAACGTTGGCAACAAGATGGCTTGGAAATCACAGCGATGTCGGGATGGCACTTGGATTTAGCCTTAACCGATGAGCAAAAGCTAGCGACCCAAACCTGTTATATTCACATTCGTTTCAAGCCACCAACCAGCAAACCCTACGATGTGCTGATATTGGCAGGTAATAGCGATATCCCCATGCAAATGACTGAAAAATTATGCACGGTGTCGGCGGCGCATTTACTGATTCAGCCCTATACGTTATCCATTAAACCATCGTGGCTAGCGTTGACTAAACCTTCCTTACTGTATGTAATGACAGGCGCGTATAAGTCGCAAAAACTGGGCGAAGATAGCCAATTATCGCTGGCTAGTTGGTCAGTGGATAAGCCTGCAGACCACCCATTCGAAGTCCTGTATGCCGATCAAGTGGGCGCGGTAATGTACGCGCTCGCCCCAGATGATACTGACTGATGATTGACGATTTGGCTACAAGGGAGTGATTGTAATTTTGACCGCTTCCCCCTATCATGGGCGGTAAATTACCTATTGCTAAGGAACTTTTATGTCAGATAATTGGCCACCCGATCCCAACCAACCCTCACAGTCAAAGCCACCTGTTCAACCAAACCATGCACAAAACTTGCCACCCAATGCGCCATACGCAGGCAAAGAATGGCAATTGCTAGAAAAAACCCTGATGGCAAGCCTTGTGGAGCAGCGCCGTGCAAGACGCTGGGGTATTTTCTTTAAGCTCATCACCTTGGGCTATGTGCTACTGTTTGGCGCGGTGGTAGCAAAAGGCTGTAGTGGCTCTGCCAAAAGTGGCATGAGTGATATCGATATGAGCAAACCGCATTTAGCCGTCGTCGATGTCAAAGGCGTTATCAGCAGCGACAATGAAGCCAATAGTCAAGCGGTGGGCGAGGCATTGACGGAAGCGTTTAACAACGACCAAGCGCAAGCGGTAGCATTACGCATTAACTCACCGGGTGGCTCGCCTGTACAATCCGATGAAATCTGGCAAACCATGACCGACTTGAGAAAAGCCCATCCTAACAAAAAACTGTATGCTGTTATCGAAGATATGGGTGCTTCAGGTGCGTATTATATCGCATCTGCAGCTGATGAAATTTGGGTCAATCCCTCAAGCTTGGTCGGCTCAATCGGCGTGATTATGCCAAGCTACAATGTCCAAGGTTTGATGGATAAATTTGGCGTGAAAGATGGCACCATGACAGCCGGTGCGCACAAAGATATTTTAAGCATGAGCCGCCCGCTCTCCGAGTTTGAGCGCCAGCATGTACAAGGTGTCCTTGATAACACCCACGCCCATTTTATCAATGCTGTCAAACAAGGTCGTGGCAATCGCCTGAAAAATCCTGATGCCAATCAGCTTTTTTCCGGATTATTTTGGAGTGGTGAGCAAGCGATTAATCTCGGTTTGGCGGATAAAAAAGGCGGCATTAGCACCCTTGAGTCTCAGCTAAAACTAGACAATGTAGTGGAATATAACCCAGAAGACCCGGTGAAAAAAGTGTTCGGTAAATTTGCTAGCCAAATCGGCTATGGGTTTGGCGAAACGGTCTCCAAAGGTTTTGCCAGCCAATTAACTCAAGCGGCTGCAAATGACAAAGGGATGCAATAACCATGTCATCTGAGACGAGCCAGCATCCGTTAGCCAATAGTTTGCCTTCTGCACCAACGCTAGCAACAGGGACAGGGGGCGTAACAGAGATAGGAGAGGCAGGGCAGACAGGAGCGATAGCGCAAAAACCGCTGATACACTTTGCGCATGCCAATGGGATTCCATCACGTAGCTATCAATATCTGTTTGATTTGCTGAGTGATGAATTTGATATTGTCTATATTCCAGCGTTAGGCATTGACCCGCGTTATCCGGTTGATAATCATTGGCAAAAACTGACCCAACAAGTGATTGATAGCATCCAAGCGCACCTAAGCGCGCGCGGGCAAACCAAGGTCATCGGGCTAGGGCATTCGCTTGGCGCATTATGCACGCTGCAAGCTAGCTATGAGGCGCCTGAGCTATTTAGCCAAGTGATTGCCTTAGACCCACCGCTCATCCATGGCTACTATTCGATGGCACTGCATTGGGCAAAACGCTTTAGCCCACGGTTGGTAGATAGGCTTACGCCTGCAGGTCTATCAAGCCATCGCCGTGATATATGGCCAAGCCGTGAAGTCGCCTACGAGCATCTGCGACATAAAGCATTCTACCGACACTTTGATGAGCGCTGTTTTAATGATTTTATTCGTGATGGCTTGACTGATACGGCAGATGGGCAAGTGACGCTTACCATTCCAAAAGCGGTGGAAGTGGCGGTGTTTCGCACCAATCCCTCGCTATACTGGCAAAAACCTAACCATCCGCCGGCTGTCCCTGCCAAGCAAATAATTGGTAAAGATAGCTTGTTTTTCAAACGTGGGTTTCCTGCGCTGGTCAAACAGCGTATGGGCATTGATTTTGAAGTGCATGAAGGCGGACATATGTTTCCGCTAGAATACCCAGCCAGTACGGTTGAACGAATCAAAGCGCTTATTCACTCAGTCAATCATGATATCTAGTAACAACACAAATAGCCATTAAAGGGTTTAATGTGCAAAATTTATCGTTACAGCCTAGCACCCCCATCTATGATTTGCCAAAGACCATTGTGCTATCTATGGTGTTATTGGCGGTGTTTTTTGCCAGTCAATTGATGGGCGTGGTGTTATTTGCACCATGGGTGCTACAAGATGCAGCAGATTTGGATATCGCTGAAAAAGTGTTGCAGGGCAGTGAAAACGGCACGTTAATGAGTCTATCGTTAGGCTTTACCTTAGCCATGGTGATAGGCTGCGTTTATTTGTTTATCCGATTTAAAAACAGCCGTGTCAAAGATTATCTTGCCCTTAAATCCTTTACTTGGTATCAGTTGTTACAATGTAGCGCACTGCTGATTGTGCTGAACGTTATCATCAATCTAGTCACCGTCTGGCTGGGTCGCGAGCCCATGATGTTTATGGACAATCTTGCCGAGTCCGCACATCCACGCTGGCTGCTTGTGCTGGCGATGGTGGTATTTGCGCCGATTTATGAAGAAGTGATATTTCGCGGGTTTATGTGGACAGGGCTTGCCAGCTCAAGGCTTGGTATGTGGGGTGCCAGTGTGCTAACCAGTATTGTATTTGCGGTGATTCATATGCAATACGGTGTGGTCGAGTTGCTGGGGATTTTTTGTCTAGCGATGTTATTTAGCTATGGGCGTATTATGTCAGGGTCACTGTTATTGCCTGTGGTGTTGCATATGATGAATAATGGCTTGGCGATGGCGCAGTATTTATACGGCTAGTTTTTTTTAGCTAACTTTTAACCCTCATTCAACGCCAATACCGCTTCACCCGCTTCACGAACTTGGGCGACCGAGAGGGATTTTTGCCCGCTAAGCGCCTGACGCCATTTACGACTGCCTGTCAATCCTTGAAACAAGCCCAAATAATGGCGCATAATGACCGTCAATGGTGTGCCACGCGCGTCACTGGCTGCCAAAAAATCCAATAACTGATAAAAAATATCCGCTCGGCTAGGTACTGGCTCGCCCCACAGCTGCATGGCTTCAGCTAGAATATAAGGGTTGTGATAAGCTTCCCGCCCAATCATCACACCATCGACTTTTGTCAGATGGGTTTTGATTTCATCAATAGTGGTGATACCGCCATTGATTTCCACAAATATATCGGGAAAATCCTGCTTTAAGCGGTACACATCCTCATAGCGAAGGGGCGGAATTTCACGATTTTGTTTAGGGCTTAAGCCTTGTAGCCAAGCGGTGCGCGCATGGACGATAACATGCTGACAACCTGCTTTCACCACATGATCTACAAAATCCGCCATAAACTCATAACTATCAAAGTTATCAATGCCAATGCGATGCTTAACAGTGACGGGAATGTCCACCGCATCACGCATCGCAGAGACAATATCTGCCACCAATTTGGGCTCTGCCATCAAGCAAGCCCCGATTTTGTAATGTTGTACCCGATCGGACGGGCAGCCGACATTTAGGTTAATTTCATCATAACCGTAGTCTTGCCCGATTTTAGCACAGCGCGCCAATTCGTCAGGATTTGAGCCGCCAAGCTGAAGCACCAAAGGATGTTCATTGGGATAAAATCGCAGCTGATAGTCTGTATCTCCCTGCAATATCGCCGAGGTACTGATCATTTCAGTATAAAGGTAAGTATAAGGATTGAATAATCGAGCAAAGTAACAATAATCGCGTGTACTCCAATCAATCATCGGTGCGGTGGACAATCGTTTATGCTGCATTGAGGTCATAGGCAGGGTCATCGGCAAATATTCAAAAAAAGTGGCTAATCTATAGCTAATCTGTCAAAGAAAGCACTAAAAAAAGCGATGGTAAAACAACTATCAGGGATGAAAAAGCTTAGGAATTCATCAGCCGCTTATCTTCCATGCGATACAAACCATGCAAATTAGTCAACAACATACCCATGATAATGCCAATCACACAGACAAACACCAGATACAAGGCGCTTGAAAGCATTAATTTATGTGAAAAATAAACCAATAGCACAGGCAATAATGCGCCTGCCAATGCATACGCCACGTTATAGGCAAAGCTAATGCCACTTAGGCGTACACTCACTGGAAACAGACGCACACAAATACTTGGGACTAAGCCAATCACACCAGAGAAAAACCCTAAAATTGCATAGTTAATCAGTAGTAATTCGCTACTGTTTTTTAGTGAAACAAAGAAAATAACACTGGCAATGCTTAAAAATATACAGCCTAAAGTAAATACACGACCTGAATTAAAACGATCGGCAAAATAACCATAGGTTAACGCCCCCAATCCACCAAAGATAATACCCACTCCATTGGATATCATCATCAAACTGGTATCGACATCAAAAAACTGGATACCCAATATCGGCAAAAGCAAATAAATCGTCAAATAAACACTGGCGGTAAACCAGGACAAACCCAGCGTCATCACCGTACCATAACGGTATTTGATAATAGCTCGGCGTATCGGCAGACGTTTAACCAAGCGATTTTTAGACTTAGCCATCAGCCAAAGCGGGGTTTCTTCAAGCTTGGTTCGTAACAGCACCGCAAATAGCGTACCGATACTGGCGAGGGCAAAAGGAATACGCCAGCCATACGATTGCATCTGGGCAGGGGTAAGCATATTTGATAACGTCGAGCTTAAAATATTCCCCATCAAAGTCGACAAAATCAGTGCACTAATAAGACCGCCACACACTGACCCTAATTGACGCCGGGGCATATGCTCAGCAATATATACCCATGAAGCGGGTACCTCAGCCCCATACCCAAAGCCTTGAATTAAACGCAATAATAGCATGAGAACAATCGCTGCCACACCTATATGATGATAGCTAGGCAAACAGGCAATCACTAAACCAGAGGCACCCACCAACAGCAAACTATACAGCAACACATGTTTTCTGCCATAGCGATCGCCGATATCACCCAATATTAAACCGCCTAGCGGTCTTGACATATAACCGGCTAAAATCAGCAGCAAAAAACAAATCGACTTTAATGACTCAGGTATATTTTCTGGGAAAAAAGCTTGATTGATACTATCATTAAAATAAAAATAAATCGTAAAATCAAAGGAAGCAAAAAAAGCCCCAAAAATCGTTAAATACACCACGTTTTTTTCGTAGCGATTTAAATCCCTAATTTCTTCGTTGGCATCATGAAAAAATGGCATAGTTGACAATATTACCTAGAAGCTGGCTAAAGGTTTGCACGCTTTATAATCAATGGAAAAATAGGTTATTTAACGCGCTAAAGAATTAAATTCGTCAGTATTCACCTGACAAACTAAATCACTTGAAAAATTGAACAATAATTTATCAAAACTGTAATAAATTTAATTATTTAAATAAATATTACAAGCAAACGTCAGGATTTAACAGTTGAGATATATTACTTTTTGAAACCGCATACTATAGTGATTTTGATACTAGTTTTACTATCAAAAATGTGTGTTTTTTGTAATATAGCCGCTTACAATAAGCGCTTAAATGGCAACGCAGAAAAAATCTTTAGCCAAAGTCCATTGACAAACGTCATATGCGGCTCTTTATCCAAGCTGATAAGCTTTTTATTGGTTTTATCATCATGGGTTTGCCACATTAGTTGTTCATCATCAGTGAGATGTACGCGGTAACTGACATTGAGCATAGAGTTATCAAACGTATTATGGAAGGATTTGGCAAGCGCTTTATCTTCAATCAGCACGCCAAGCTCAGTATTGATGTTGGCAGAGCGCGGATCCACATTGTAAGAACCGATAAAAGTGTATTTGTCATCCACCGCAAAGGCTTTGGTATGCAAACTGGTGCTGTATTTACTGCGATATAAGCTACGTTTTTTGCGGCGAAAGTCTGCATCGGCAGAGGATTTTAGCTCATACAGTCCAATCCCTGCTTTGAGCATCGGCACGCGTGCCACGTTATACCCTGAATGCACGATAGGCACATCGGTTGATTCATACGAGTTGGTGAAAATATTGATTTTTACCCCGTTTTCCATGAGTTTGCTTAGTTGCAGCACGCCCAAGTCAGTGGGTACAAAATACGATGAGACAATGGTCAATTGCTGTTTTGGGGTGCCAATACGGGCTCGAAGCTGTGATACCAATCGGCTATCTTTATCATCTTGGTTGAGTAGTTTTTTGACATCATCTGCCAAAAATTCCATCGGTTGCCAACGAAATTGGATTTTTTTGTTATACAATTGTTTATCGACTATTGCGCCATTTTGTACCCGATAAAGTTGCGAGCTTTTATGCAGATGGGACTGGCTGTTGATCGGTGCAATCGCAGTCAAAGTCCCCAAAAATGGCTCATCGCTTTTATTACGATCGGGGTTTTTTGAGGGTTTGACCAAACGCTCGATATCATACGATAGAGGACTATCCCAATAATCTTCAAAACTCTCATTGATTTGGTTGACCACTTTGCCGGCAAGCAAAACATCCAAATCAGCAAACTCAGCGATGCTATCTTTACGCAGATATTCATCGCCAATATTGCGCCCACCAATGATGGATAACTGGCGGTCAAAGGTCATGCTTTTATTGTGCATGCGGCGTTGGTAGCGGGGCAGTGCTACCACAAAATTGGCGGGGGTAAAGCTGCGCACCAATTTGGGATTAATCAATCGCACTTGGATATTAGGATGTGCAGCAAAGGCAAGCAGCTGTTGGTCAAGTTCAGGATTGGTATTCAAATCATCGAGTAACAGTCGTATTTTGACACCCCGATTGGCAGCTTGGTACAAGTCTTTAAGCATCAATTGTCCTGCTGCATCGTTGTGCCAAATATAATATTGGATATCAATGGTTTGCTGAGCCATTTCAGTCAAAATACTGCGTGAGGCGAACGCATCACTGCTATCAATCAACGGATAATAACCGGAAAATTTGCTCGGTGAGGGGTTTTTGCTGGCACTGATACGGCTGATTAAATAATGACCTTGTATACGCGATTTTTCGGAAAAATTTTGCGAACTTGGCAACCGCGTTGATACAGTTGGCGTAGCGGCGATATGGGGGTTGTTCGGCAGCATTTGGCAAGCGGTAAGTGGCGTAAGTAGCAATGGCAAGCAAAACGTCACAATTTTGGTGGTGAGTTTTTGCGATGCTAGTCTGACAAAGCCAACAGATACCGAATAAAATGCTGCTACCAAAGCCTGAATCCTTTTAAAAAAATCACTGATTAAAATGTCAATCACTTGAGAAAAGTTGGTTGTCATGGCGTTTTTGCATAAAATACTGACTTGAAAGCCACCGTCAAATCCAACTTATGCTATCATAATTTATTTGATGCACAAAAGATGTAACATTATGACCCAACTAGATCCCAACTGGCAAAGTGATGCACTTGATTTAAGCCTAGACTATGCCGACCAAACCATCGCCGTGCGCGGCGGTTACCACCGTACCGACGAAGGCGAACATAACGAAGCGATTTTTACCACCAGCTCCTACGTATACAAAAATGCCGCCGATGCCGCCGACCATTTTAATGGCAATAAAAAAGGCAATGTCTATTCGCGCCATACCAATCCGACCGTGCGCGCTTTTGAGCGTAGATTGGCAGCTTTAGAGGAAGGCGAGCGCTGCGTTGCAACCGCATCAGGCATGGGCGCGATTTTGACCATGTGTTTGGCGTACTTGCAAGCCGGTGATCATCTGCTAGCAGCCAAGCAATTATTTGGCTCATCCGTCGCCCTGTTTGATACCTACTTTAAAGCGTTTGGCGTTGAGGTGAGTTATGTCGACTGCTTTGACAATGACGCTTGGCAAAACGCGATGCAACCAAATACCAAGGTGCTGTACTGCGAAAGCCCTTCCAATCCTTTGGCGCAAATTGCCGATTTAAGCTTTTTATCAAGGCTCGCGCATGACCACGATGCGCTATTAATCGTCGATAACTGCTTTGCAACCCCCGCTATTCAAAAACCTTTAATGTTGGGTGCGGATGTGGTATTGCATTCCGCCAGTAAATATATTGACGGTCAAGGTCGTGTGCTAGGCGGTGCACTGGTCGGTAACAATGAATTGATGGAAAAAGCCTTTGGGGTAGTGCGTACCGGTGGGATTAGTCTATCGCCATTTAATGCGTGGGTGTTGCTAAAGGGTCTAGAAACCTTGTCACTGCGTATGAAAGCCCACTGCGAAAATGCCAATCAAATCGCTAAATTTTTACACAATCACCCAAAAGTCAGCAAAGTGCATTTTTCAGGGTTGCCCGATCACCCATCCCATGACATCGCTAAACGCCAACACACCTCACTCAAAAATGTACAAGGCGGTGCGTTTGGCGCCATTATTGGCTTTGAGGTGGCTGACCAAGCGGCAGCCTGGCATGTTATCGATAGTACTAACATGATTTCGATCACCAATAACCTAGGCGATGCCAAAAGCACTATTACCCATCCTGCGACGACGACCCATTTTCGCATGACACCTGAAGCAAGAATCGAGGCAGGCGTGAGCGAAGGCTTAATTCGCTTCTCAGTGGGGCTTGAAGATGTCGATGATATTATCGCTGATTTAAAACGCGGTTTGGATACACTCGCCTAACAGAAAGCCAAAAGCCACTAGCCAGAACCCAAAAGCCAGTAGCAAAATTTACTGGCTTTTTTATGTCACTGTTTTATTGCGCTTTTTTATCTGGCTTTTTTATTTCAGCGCATTGACCAACATCGGCAATATTTTCCCTGCGTTGTCGGGTAACACGATGTCAACCGCTGTGGTGTGGGTCGGATTGGGATTAATCTCGATGACGGTTGCGCCCTGTTGTTTTGCCAAATCAATCAAGCCCGCCGCAGGATAGACCACGCTTGATGTGCCGATACTCACCAATACATCACAATTGAGCGTTGCCGTTTCTGCCGTTTGCCAAGCGTCCTGGGGTAACATCTCGCCAAACCACACAATATCCGGGCGAATCAAACCGCCGCATTCACAATGCTTTAACTCAGTGTCTGTGATAGCAATCGCTTTGGTATACGGCTTGCCGCAATCATGGCAGCGATTTTTGGCCAAATCCCCGTGCAGTTTTGCCACCGTGGCACCGCCTTGCTCATGCAGATTGTCGACATTTTGACTAAACAGCGTCCAACTTTTGCCTTGCTGCTTTGCCAATGCTTGCCATTCGCCTAAGGCAAAATGGGCAGGATTGGGCTGTTTGTCGGCGATTTGTCCACGCCACCATTGGTGCCATTGCCACACCAAGGCAGGCTCCTTTTCAAACGCTTGAATGCTGACCAGATATTCGGCTTGGTATTGTTGCCACAGTCCGGTAAGTTTATCCCGAAAAGTCGAAATGCCACTTTCAGCCGAGACACCTGCCCCCGTCAGGATGGCAATATTTTGCGCACATTTAATAACACTAGCGGCTTTATAGAGAGCGACCTCTAGCGATGCGGGTATAGTTGTTGTCATAATCGTAGTTTTTTGCTGTTAATGGGTTTATGGTAGTGAGGTTATCTTAGCATTTTTATGTTAAAAACTTTATGTTAGCAGTTTTAGATTAGCAGTTGTATGTTAAAAATTTGGGCTAACGATTAGCAATAGACAGTTTGCGGTCAAATTCGCTACAATGAACCACCAACATTAGAAACAAACAGGAAAACTTATGAACTTACAAGCTCTCATGCAACAAGCGCAAATGATGCAAAAGCAAGTCGAAAAAAACGTTGAAAACGCCAAGAAAAAACTGGCAGAAAAAGAAGTGCATGCAGAAGCGGGTAGTGGCTTGGTGAAAGTCACCATGAATGGTCGCCATGTGGTCAAACGTTTATCAATCGATCCAAGCTTACTGCAAGATGACCCTGATATGATTGAAGATTTGATTGCGGCTGCTATCAATGATGCCGTGCGTCAG
Source organism: Moraxella sp. 179-F 1C4 NHS (assembly GCF_045370505.1). Classification (NCBI taxonomy): domain Bacteria; kingdom Pseudomonadati; phylum Pseudomonadota; class Gammaproteobacteria; order Moraxellales; family Moraxellaceae; genus Moraxella; species Moraxella sp. 179-F 1C4 NHS. The sequence continues at coordinate 27,276 of NZ_JBIQEC010000019.1, forward strand.
GCCGATGAACTACATGAGACTGAAATGGCCAGTGCCACCAACGGCATGGGGCTGCCACCAGGCATGAATGGTTTATTTTAAACCCACTAGGGCTATACTAGGGTTATAAAGTAGCGCTATAAAATAGTGGAAAATTGCCTTGCGATTAGGCAGTCAAACCCCCATAAAAAGCTGATAATTGATTGTCAGCTTTTTTTATTTTCCAGCCAGCTTTTTTTATTTTTTATGATTTTTATAAGAATGCGCCTATGCTTACGCCAAAATTTGATGAACTTGTAAAACAACTCAAAGTACTGCCCGGGGTAGGACCCAAATCTGCTCAGCGGATGGCATTGCATTTGCTCAGCTATAAACGCCCGCAAGGTCAAGCATTGGGCGAAGCCTTGATTGTGGCGATGCATGATATCAAGCAATGCCAAGTATGCCGTGGTTTGTCAGATGAGGATATTTGCCCAATATGTAGCGATCCGCGCCGCAATGAGCGCGTGCTTTGTATCGTAGAGACGGCAGCAGACATGATGGCAATCGAGCAAACCGCTGGGTTTAACGGTAAATACTTTGTGCTTGGCGGGCATTTATCCCCCATTGATGGCATTGGCGTGGAGCAGCTCGGCATTAATCAGCTGATTGGGCTGTTAAAGCAACACCAAGCCGCGCAAACCCCGGTGGAAGAAATTATCTTGGCAACCAGTACCACGGTAGAAGGGCAAACCACCGCGCATTTTATCAGTGAAGCGGTCAAGCCTTACGTTACCCATATCAGCCGGATTGCCCAAGGGATTCCGATGGGCGGCGAGCTTGAGTATTTAGATAGCATGACACTGGGTCAAGCGCTGCAAAATCGTGGACGGTTATAAAATCTTTTCATCAGTTTGACAAGACAAAATCTTAGATTCATCATAAAATACGCTTAAATTATCCGTCCACAAGACCCAAGTTATGCTCATCCAAAACCCCTTAAGCCCAGCCCAATTACAACAACTTCATGACTTGCCAATCCATTGGGTGAAAACTCAAGACGCGCTTTTTGCCCTGCTCGATGACCTAGAGCAAGTCGATACCATTGCGTTAGACACTGAGTTTATCAAGCGCGACACTTTTTTTCCCATTCTTGCGCTGATTCAAATCAATACAGGCAAAGCGATTTATTTGATTGACGCGCCCAAGCTGTATTTAGAAGAATTTTGGGAAGTGTTAGCGGATATACCCACCGTGGTGTTACATGCGTGTGGCGAGGATTTGGGAATTTATTATTTACTCTCCAACTTGCCTGCGCTGCGTAATGTGTTTGATACCCAAATTGGTTTGGGTTTTTTGACCGGTGAAAACTCGCTTGGCTATCAAAAATCGCTGCAAGAAACAATTGCTGTGCATGTAGATAAAGGTGAAAGCCAATCAGATTGGTTGCAGCGCCCATTAACGCCTGAGCAAGAAAGCTATGCGGTAGACGATGTGCGTTATTTATTGCCGATGTTTGTTGCCATCAAAACACAGTTGATCGAGCAAGGTTTATGGCAATATGCGGTTGAAGACTGCCAAAGCTATACGCAAGAAATTTTTGCTAACTTTAGCACGCCTGATAATGCCTTGTACTTGAGTGTCGCTGATTACCGCGATAATCGCGAGCAACTGGCAATGCTGCAAACTCTGTGCGAATGGCGCGAACAACTTGCCAAGTCAATCAATCGACCACGCACTTTTATCCTGCGCCCGCAGGCGCTCCGTGAAATCATCGAAAAACCGCCTTTTAGTATGAAGCAGTTAGGGTTTACCAGTATCAAGCCCAATGTGATTCGCATGTATGGGCAAGAGATTTTGACGCTAATTGATAAGGTGCGAAAAGAAGATGACGCAGCCTATCCAGCTCTTTTGCCTTTACCGTATCGCAGTCTGTCTAGCGATGTGCAAAAACAACTGGAAAAGGCGATTAAGCAGCATGGGCAAACCTTGTCAATTGATGAGACAGTATTGATGCGAAAAAAATGGCTGTCGGAGCTGTATGCTTATGCTGTCGCAGCAGAAAAACCGGCATTAAGCCCTTGGCTGAGTGGGTGGCGCAAAGCGTGGATTATGGCAGAGATTTTACCCATTTTAGATACGGTGATTGCCAATAACCCGCCATCTGGCGAGAATGAAACAACCGCTGAATAAATAAAAAAATCCCACCGCTGAGTGGGATTTTTTACTACTAAATGGCTTAAAAATAAACCGATTAAAAATAAAACGCTTAAAAAGAACCTAGCATGGTACCCAAAGCAATCACCACCGTCACCGCAATCAGCGGAATTGCCATCGTCACTATGGCGACATCTTTATAAGATTGCTTGTGGGTCAAATGGCAAATGGCAAATAACGTAATCACCGCACCACTATGCGGTAGCGTGTCTAAGCCACCTGCTGCCATCACCGCGACCCGATGCAATAATTCAGGATCGATGCCATGTGCCACCGCCTGCGCCAAATATTCTTTGCCTAAAATGGGCAGCGCGATACTCAAGCCGCCAGAAGAAGAACCAGTGATGCCCGCTAAGGTGGTCATAGCCACGGCTTCTGAGATTAATGGATTGCTAGGCGATAGATTTAACACGCTATCACGTAAAATTGCAAAACCCGCCAATGTTGCAATTACCGCACCATAACCGACTTCTGAGCCTGTATTAAAAATAGGCAACATGGAGCTATAAGTGCCTTTATTGAGACTGTGTTGCAAGTTCGTCCATTTGCCCAAGCGCAGCACAATCAAAGCAATAATCGCGGTGACTAAAGCGATAATGATTGACCAAAGTCCCAAAGCGCCCTTGATATCCAAGTCTTTAAACTGCGCTTGCAGTGCAGAGAAATCCATACTCGGAAAAACCGCATACGTTAACAAGGCATTTATGCCGATGACCAATACCAAAGGAATCATCGCCACCATAAAAGAGGTGTGATGGGGGTCTAGGTTATCAGCGTGCAGCTCATCATCTTCATGAATACCATATCCCTCGCCAGCCGTTTTGGCACTATGGGCACGTCGTTGCAGCCACAGCATGCCCAAGCCAAACATCACAAGCGAACCAATAATACCCAGTATGGGTGCAGCAAAGGCATTGGTACCATAATAGGGAATGGGAATGGCGTTTTGGATGGCCGGTGTCCCGGGTAACGCTGTCATAGTAAAGGTAAATGACCCTAACGCAATCGCCCCTGGAATTAGCCTTTTTGGCACCCCTGCTGCCTTGAACAAATCTTTAGCAATCGGATAAATGGCAAAAGCCACCACAAACAGCGACACACCGCCATAGGTTAAAATCGCACAGACCAAAACCACAGCCAGTATGGCTTTATTCGCGCCTAATTTACTAACCACCGTTCTGGCAATCGCTGTGGCAGCCCCAGAGTCTGCCATGAGCTGACCAAACACCGCCCCGAGCAAAAATATGGGAAAAAACTTTAATAAAAAGCCACTCAACGCTTTCATAAAAACGGTGGTATAGATAGGTAGTGAGCTTAGAATATCGCCTGATAGCGCCACCGCTAGGGTTGCCATCAAGGGCGCTAAAATTAATACAGAATAGCCGCGATAGGCAAAATACATTAATAGAAATAGCGAAATAATAATCGCAATGGTACTAAACATAATGTCATCCTTGACTTATTATGGGTTTAAAGTCACGCGTAGTGATTACAATTTTTTTGAGTCCCCTGCATCATAACAGAATTCTTTTGACTCGCAATTGGCTTTATAGCAAAAAGCCACACATTTTTGCATGGCTTTTGTAATAAATACGGTAAGTATTGATTGAGGTTTACTCTGCGATTTCACCATTCTCATAGCTTGAGATATCGGGGCAAGAACAGATTAAGTTTTTGTCGCCATACACATCATCGATACGGCTCACCGATGGCCAAAATTTATTGTCACGTACATAGGCGAGTGGATAGGCGGCTTCTTCACGGCTGTATGGACGATCCCAGTCACCGGTCACTACTTGTGCGGTGTGTGGTGCGTTCACCAGCGGGTTGTTATCTGCTGGCCAGTCGCCGTTTTTAACTTTCATCGCCTCAGCTTTGATTTGAATTAAGGCTGAGATAAAGCGGTCTAGCTCTTCTTTGCTTTCTGACTCAGTCGGCTCAATCATCAAAGTACCTGCCACAGGGAAAGACATGGTAGGCGCATGAAACCCGTAGTCCATTAAGCGTTTGGCGATATCAACTTCGGTGATACCTGTTTCGGCTTTTAGTGGGCGGATGTCAATGATACATTCATGGGCGACGCGACCATTTTCACCACTATAAAGCACGGGGTAATGGTCTTTTAATTTCATGGCGGTGTAATTGGCATTTAATAACGCAGCTTCTGTCGCTTGCACCAAGCCATCACGACCCATCATGGTGATATACATCCATGAAATAGGCAAGATGCTGGCAGAGCCAAACGGGGCAGCCGATACCGCACTCATGCCATCTTGGGCATTGGGTACCGCAGATACGACGTGGTTGGCAATAAAAGGCGCCAAATGTGATTTCATACCGATAGGACCCATGCCAGGACCGCCACCGCCGTGTGGAATACAGAAAGTTTTGTGCAAATTCATGTGTAGGACGTCAGCACCGACATCCGCAGGTTGCATCATACTGACCTGCGCGTTCATGTTAGCGCCATCCATATACACTTGACCGCCGTGTTGATGAATCAAGTCACAGATATCACGGATACCTTCCTCAAACACACCGTGCGTCGAAGGGTAAGTAATCATCAAGGCGCCCAAATTGTCGCTGTATTTTTCCGCTTTTTCAGTCAAGTCGGCAATATCAACGTTACCACGCTCATCGGTGGCTACCACGACGACTTCCATCCCCATCATTTGTGCTGTGGCGGGATTGGTGCCGTGTGCGGAGCGCGGAATCAGGCAGATATGACGATTGGGTTGACCTAAGCTTTCATGATAACGACGAATCGCCAATAGTCCTGCGTACTCGCCTGATGCGCCTGAGTTTGGCTGCATAGAGATAGCATCAAACCCTGTGATGGCTTTGAGTTGCTCTTGCAAGCCTTCAATCATTTCAATATAGCCGCCCACTTGTTCACGTGGCGCAAATGGGTGCACATTGGCAAATTCATTCCAAGTAATCGGTAGCATTTCGCTAGTGGCGTTAAGTTTCATGGTACAACTACCCAGCGAAATCATACTGTGATTCATCGCCAAGTCTTTGTTTTCTAGCTTTTTCAAATAACGCAGCATTTCATGTTCGGTGTGATAACGATTAAAGACAGGATGAGTTAAAATCGCATCGGTACGTAGCAATGACGCTGGCAAAGACAAGCTGATATCATCAGATAATTGAGCGGCTACGCCTGTAAATAACTGCGTGAGTACACCAAAATCCGCTACGTCACTGGTTTCATTAAAGGCAATGGCGATATGATTATCGTCTACTTTGCGCAGGTTATAGCCGATATTAAGGGCATTTTGATAGATTTGCTCAGTTTGACCTTCGGTATTGACCAACACAGTATCAAAAAACTGCTCATGCACAATCGACATACCAGCTTGTTTGATGGCTTGGGCAAAAGCGCTTGCTAACGCATGAATGCGGGTGGCGATACGTTTGACGCCTTCAGGACCATGATACACCGCATACATCCCAGCCAAATTGGCCAGTAACACTTGCGATGTACAAATATTTGAGTTGGCTTTTTCGCGGCGGATATGTTGTTCACGGGTTTGTAGTGCCATACGCAAGGCTTGTTTACCTTGGGCATCCACTGATACGCCAATGATACGACCTGGGGCAGAGCGCTTGGCACTGTCTTTAAACGCAAAATAAGCCGCGTGTGGACCACCAAAGCCCATCGGCACACCAAAACGCTGGGTGTTGCCGAGTGCCACATCCGCACCCATGCTACCCGGTGATTTAAGAAGTACCAGACTCATCACATCAGCGGCAACGATTGTTTGCGTGCCTTTGGCTTTGACTTCACTGATGATATCAGTTAAATCAACCACATCGCCTTCGCTACCCACGTACTGGAAAATTGCGCCAAAGAAATCGCCATTCTTGGCAACGTCAAAATCACCGACCACTATCTCCCAACCAAAATATTTGGCACGGGTTTTGATGACATCTAAGGTTTGAGGGTAGATACGGCTATCAACAAAAAATTGGTTAGATTTACTTTTACCCACGCGTTTTGCCATCGCCATCGCTTCAGCCGCCGCCGTCGCTTCGTCAAGCAAACTTGCGCCCGCCAATTCAAGACCTGATAAGTCAATACAAACTTGTTGGAAGTTAAGTAATGCCTCTAAGCGACCTTGGGCAATCTCCGCTTGGTAAGGGGTATAAGCCGTGTACCAGCCTGGGTTTTCAAGCACATTACGTTGAATCACCGCAGGTAAGCGAGTCGGATAATAGCCTAAGCCAATATAGCTTTTATTGACCTTGATTTTATCCGCCAACCCACGCAACTTTGCCAAGGCATCATGCTCAGTCATACTGAGGGGCAAATCTAACTCTTTGCTAAGACGTACAGAAGCTGGCACCGTCTGTTCAATAAAGCTTGCCATGCTGTCAGCGCCGACGGCTTGTAGCATTGCTTCTTTTTCATCTTGGCTAATGCCAACATGACGATGAATAAATTCTGATGATTGGAATAAATCAGCAAATGATTGAAAAGACGGTTGACTCATTCAAGTTTCCTTTAGCGTCTGATAAAACATTGAAAAAAAATAGCAGGTTTTGCCATGGCTAACATGACAAATATCGGTTGAATGGATAAAAATTATACCTTAACGATAAAGCGCTCACGCTCAAAGCGGTATTGCTCACTATAGATACCACGCTCGTCGCGCTCACCGGCAGCAATCACCATACAAATATGCTGCTCTTCATTGAGGTCGAGCAATTTTTTGAGTTGCGGCTCGTCAAATCCCCCCATCGGGCAACTATCAAAACCGTGCGCACGCAAAGCGAGCATCAAATTCTCGGCAGCCAGTGAGGTGCTAATGAGTGCCCAGTTTTTGAGATCGTCAGCATCATAGATGGGGTCAACCATCGCACCTTTGACTTTGCGCGTGGCTTGTGTCAGCGCCCATTTGGCAGGAGTGAACACATTCATCACACCGCGCGTCATGGTCAGCGGAATAAGCTTGCCATAATAATCTTGCACAGGTTTTGGTACGGGTTTGACGGGAAAATACTTGATATTGTCTTTGGCATGTTGACGCCACGTGTCAGTACGAGCGACCACGACAATCAGCTTATTGGCGGTTTTTGCTGCATTTTGGCTCATACAATAGGTCACAGTTTTTTGGCGCTTTTCTTCAGATTCAATCACAAAAAATTGCCAAGGCTGTAAATTACTTGAGCTAGGCGCTAACATCGCCATATCGAGACAGGCGTTTAGCACCTCATCACTGATGGGCGTTTTGGTAAAGCGTCGTACCGAACGGCGAGTGCTCACCACATCATAAAAACTGGCTTTTTTTGGGTCAGCAAGCGGGGTAAGTGTTGACATAGCAGCTCTCAAGTTAACAAAATAAAGGATGCATTACAGTTAATTGATAGGATAATAGACTAAGGTAATCAAGCGATTACCTTAGTGCTAGGCTCTATAACGACGATTAGATAAAAGCAATGAGATAAAGATAATTAAATACTATCTTGGTACTCGTCTGCGTCCATCAAGCCTTGGTAATCATCGGCATTGTCTGGTTTGATTTTAAAGAACCAACCTTCGCCATAAGGGTCTTCATTAATGGTTTCTGGCGCATCTACCAATGCTTCATTGACTGCTAGGATTTCACCAGCGATGGGCGCGTAAACATCCGAGGCAGCTTTTACAGATTCGACCACGGCAATTTCAGCATCCACGTCAACGTGTTCACCCACTTCAGGCAATTCAACATATACGATGTCACCGAGCAAATCTTGGGCGTGGTGAGTAATACCAACGGTGATAGTACCGTCTTCTTCTTGGCGTAACCATTCATGACTAGCCACATATTTTAAATCTGCTGGAATATTGCTCATAACTATTTTCCTCAAAGCGAAAGTAGGGGTGAAAATAAAAGGCTGTTAGCCAAGCAGTCACACTTGGCGCCTTTTTACTAAACATTTTTAAAAGCCTAGTTTTAAAAGCCTAGTATTTAAAACCTAAGTAATTTAACAAACTGAGTAACAAAAATTTGGTCGATACAATGTATATCGACCAAACTTAAAAACCAATTGAGCGGTTTAACCCATTCAACAAGTGAATCAGATTAAATAGCATTACACACAAAGTTATAATCACGACCTTGTGAGGTTACGGTTAACGCACCTTCTGCACCTTTAACGCCCCAATCATACATAGTAGTTTTGGTCGCATTTGACAAGGTATAGCGGTTACCCGAGCCTGATACATCTTGTTTTAATACCATCGCAGCTTGGTTTAGACTGAGCATGGGCGAGGTGATTTTTAAATTAGCGACATTGCTGCCGTTTTCTTTACCGTAGAACGCCACGACTTCAGTGTTGTTGTCACATTTAAAGGTTTGTGAATTTGCTTGAACTGCCAACACTTGAGACGGACTAGGCTGTGCTACTGGGGTTGAAGTACAGGCCGCCAAACTTGCCAAAAACGGTACAACAAAGAGTAATTTTTTCATGATTTTACCTTCTAAAGTAGGATGAATTTATTATTGGTTTTTCAAATTACGCCGACTAATTATTTGAATGTTGTTCATTAATAAGCGCTAAATCCATCATAACATGATAAAATCTTAGTTGAATTGTTTGTTGCCATTTCTAACAAACGGTAACGAAATGATACGTACTGGCGTCGGTGTGCCCCGCAAATCAACGGTAGCTGCTGTATCCGTCGTCTTTGGAATACGGGCAATGGCAATCGATTGTTTTAGACTTGGGCTAAAGGTGCCGCTGGTGATTACTCCAGTTTTGCCATTGTCTAGCGTGACCGTCATGCCTTCACGCAGTACCCCACGTGACTCTAGCACTAAGCCTACTTGCATGACGTCATTACCCTCAGCAATCGCTTGGTCTTGTTTGGCTTGCATAGCCTCACGACCCACGAAATTCCGATCATCTTTTACCGCTAACGTCCATGCCATACCGCATTCATACGGATTGATGGTTTCATCCATCTCATGGCCATACAAATTCATACCCGCTTCAAGACGTAATGTATCACGAGCACCTAAGCCTGCTGGGGCGATGCCATGGTCTTTAAGTAAGGTAAAAAATGCTGAGGCCTCGGCTTGTGGTAAAATGACTTCAACGCCGTCTTCACCCGTGTAACCGGTACGCGCCACAAACCAATCTGCGCCTTCGATGTCGGTCAAGTCTTTGCCCACAAAGGGTTTTAAGGTAGTTAGGCTATCTGCCCAATTTGGTTTGGCTTGGCTCAGTTTCTGCAGAGCATTGGGGCCTTGTACCGCCAGCATAGCAAGTTCTGGGCGCTCGGTAATGGTGACAGCAAAGTCTTTGGCGATTTTGTCAAACTGTGCCAAATCTTTATCACGGGTGGCAGCATTTGAGACGATGCGATATTCGGTCTCTGCATCGTTCATGCGGTAAACGATTAAGTCATCAATCACGCCGCCGTTTTCGTTTAGCATGGCAGAGTAAAGCGCTTTACCGACAAATTTGAGTTTGGCGACATCATTGGCGAGCAGTTTTTGCAGCCAAGCTTTGGCGTCTTTGCCGGTGATGTCAGTCACGACCATATGTGACACGTCAAACATGCCCGCATCCGTACGCACAACGTCATGTTCTTGAATCTGTGAGCCATAATGGATAGGCAATTGCCAACCAGAGAAGTCAACGATTTTGCCGTTGCTATCGATATGGGATTGATAAAAAGGGGTGCGGTTTAAAGGCTTGTCTGTGGCTGACATGGCAAATCCTTGAGTGGGTAAAAATCAAATAACGGTTTGATGTTTTATTTGATGGTTTAATAGCGTGGGATAAAACGCTAAAGCCAAACATCGCACATCAATAGAGCACTAAAACTAATCCAACCTGATGTCGGTAGCTATCAGCCCTATCTGTCCTGTTACCTGAGATTTTCAATCGACTTATCAATTTCTTGTAGTATAGCTTATATTACACACAGACAAGTCAATCTTTTCCCCTTCGGTGGTATTGCAAAGCAATACACTCTCCAGATTTGTTATATTTTGATGCAGTGCATAACACTGCCAAAAATTACGATTCCAGTCCTTTGACCTGAGCGATTATAGGGTCTTTGCGCCTTCGGTGATGGTTTTGGTATTTCATAATTTGATGAAAAACAAAACAACATTCTCTCCTGAAATCTTCGGTTATTATGCTGGGTTTTTAACTTTTTGACAAGCAAATTTGCACAGATTTTATGACCGCCTGATGTTTTGGCAATACTGCATTATGAGGATTATTGTGTTATAGCAAATAAAGCCAAAAGCAAGTATGATTAAAGCGACTGATGAACATGAAACTTTAAGCAGTTAAATAAAGTTAAAGTGTTTAAATAAGGTGCTTAAATAATTTTTGTGGTTTTGGGTTAAAATATTGCGCGCTGACCCCATTAAAAGCAGAATAATTTAGCCTTTAACATTTTGAATATCTTTGCATATTAATGCCAACTACCAAAATTTGTTAACAGTCATCATGGACATAGACGCTAACCTAGCTGATTTCATTAGCTAATTACATTGGCTGATTAACAATGGGTAGATGAGCTGAGTTTTACCTTATTTTTTACCTTATAAAGATGGCATGATAACAGGAATAAAATAACGATGGACTTGATGAATATTTCGTTGGTAGGCATTTTAACCAGTTTGGCCATGGGTGGCGCGTTGCCTGATGATAGCAAAACCCAACAGCAAGTGGCGCAAGTGTCGACTCATATTTTGCCAAATATCGCAGGACAGTGGCAGCTACGTCTTGATAAAACCGACGCTGCGCAGCCAAATTGCCAAGAGCGGTATAATTTTGGGCGCGATCAGCAATTTATCGGTTCAAGTGGTCAAGAGTTTACGTACGGCAAATACTTGTACGCCGACACAGGCCATGGCTTACCCGCACTAGCGATTCAAACCCAATATGATAACAATGCAACAGACTGTTCTGGCAATCGCGTTGACCAGACGGGCGATATTTTGGTCGCTTATGTGAAACAGCAAGGCGAGCAGATGCAGTGGTGCAAGGACAGTCAAGGCACCCAATGTGCGATGACATTGTACCGTGTGTTACCCTAAATTTTTCTGCTTTTTCTCTGTACATCCCATAGCACTGGCAAGATTTGCCAGTGCTATTATTCCTGTTAAAACTTGCAACTAGTGTTAAATACTTATGATTCCACCTTTTTCAAGTGCCAATTCGCAGCAACGTCTGATTAGTCCGATGGGGCGCTCAGAAGACCAGAATGACAATAATATCCGTCCAGCGTTACTCGCTGAATATATCGGTCAGCCTGTGGTCAAAGAACAAATGGGCGTGTTTATTAACGCGGCATTATCGAGAAAAGAAGCGCTCGACCATACCTTGATATTTGGACCGCCTGGACTGGGTAAAACCACACTCGCCAACATTATCGCCCGTGAGATGGGCGGTAATCTGCGCTCAACGTCTGGTCCTGTGCTTGAACGCGCGGGTGATTTGGCAGCGATGCTGACCAATCTAGAGCCTGGTGATGTGCTGTTTATTGATGAGATTCACCGTTTAAGCCCAATGATTGAAGAAATCTTGTATCCTGCGATGGAAGATTTTCAGCTTGATATTATGATTGGCGAAGGACCTGCTGCACGCTCCATAAAGCTTGATTTACCGCCTTTTACTTTGGTGGCTGCGACCACGCGCGCAGGATTATTGACCTCGCCACTGCGAGACCGTTTTGGCATTGTACAGCGATTGGAGTTTTATAATGTGGAGGACTTAACGACCATTGTCACAAGATCGGCTGGATTGCTTAATGTGCCTATGACCAAAGAAGGGGCAGTGGAAGTCGCTAGACGTTCGCGCGGTACACCGCGCATTGCCAATCGGTTGCTACGCCGCGTACGTGACTATGCCCAAGTTAAAGGCGATGGCACCGTCACCGCTGAAATTGCGCATAGCGCACTCGATATGCTCGCAGTTGATAAACGCGGGCTTGATAATCTTGATAGACGATATCTTGAAATGTTAGAAGAGCGTTTTAATGGCGGTCCTGCGGGGGTGGAGTCGATTGCGGCGGCTTTGGCGGAAGATAGAGGCACGCTTGAGGATGTGATTGAGCCGTATCTGATTCAGCAAGGCTATATCGTACGCACCGCACGGGGGCGGATGTTGACTTAGTTTTTTGAATTTTTGCTAATAAAAAACCCCTTACATCGTGTAAGGGGTTTTTGTTTTTCAAAGATTAATAGACCAATTATTAGTTGCTAGCTTAGAATGAGCAGTAAGGTGACATAGTAGCACTCACCAAAGTACCAAATGGACTGAGGAGATTCGGTCTGATACCTTTGTTATCTTCGGTAATCACATCATCATCTAACACAGGTAGGTTAATATCACGTTCTTGAGAGAACTCACTACCATCAACTTTTGTCGTCACTCGAACCGTCGCTGTCATCCACTCGGCATATTCTTTACCATAGCGGATGCTAAAGTCTAGCTTACCCGTGGCATCGGTTTTGACAGTTTGGGTGCTAAGAATTTGCGTACCGTTCGGTGCTAACACGGTTATTGGATTTAATGGTGTGAGCATACCATCACCGTTATAGTCTTCAGAAATAGCAAAATCTAACTTACCATTGTTATTTAAATCTTCTCCAGCATCGAGCTGACCGTTGCCATTTAAATCTTCACTATAAACGAAATCTAACTTACCATTGTTATTTAAATCTTCTCCAGCATCGAGCTGGCCGTTGCCATTTAAATCTTCACTTCTATCTAAAGTAGCATTACCATTAAAGTCTTCTGAAAGACAGCTGAAAAATCCATTGATTGTACTACCACCCATAAAGGATTGTCTTATCCATTTTGCAGGTTGTTCTGGAATAGCATCCTTACCAACTGTGGTAATGGCGCCTGTCGTTGGATCTTTAACTTCAGGAATAGCAGCCACACCTGGTACTTTAGCGATAAATTTCCATAATCCTACCCCATACGTTTTTGGCACAATCGAGATGGATACTTCTTGATTCACTGCAGGTTGCCCAATGCTATTATTAATAAAGATGGATCCCGCGCGGATATAATAGATATTATCTGCAGTAGGTGCTACTTTATCGGCAAAGGCAAAGCCAATCCATGCAGAGAAGTTTTGCACGGTAAAGCTGACATCTTGTGGTTGGTAAGTTGGTGTTGTAGAAATTGGTAAAAGTTGGTTATTTAACTTAACGTACTGAACGCGAGACTGTACTTTTACGCCATTTACTGGTGTTGGTGTAGCACCTGCAAAATAGCTTATGATTGCATTACCTGCCTCATCTGTAACTGCTGTGCCAGTGGATAGCTTGCCACTTGAAGCATCCTGAAGTAGTGTAAAGTCAACGATGGCATTTTTGACAGGCGCATCTTTGTTATCTCGAACTGTGGCAATGATTTTGGTTTCGCCATTGGTACTGACAGTGGTATTGATAACTTGAGTTAATACTTTAGCTACCTTATCAGTGATAAAGGTGATATTTTTCTCCAGTTGTTTAGTGCCATTATACTCAACAGTTAGTGTAGCCACGCCTGGAGAAATTGAGCTTAAGTTGTTAAATATTGCCTTACCACCTTGAGCAGTTGTTGAAACACGGTTTTCATTATTTGAGCCAAGTGTACCTTTATTGGTAGTTAAATAAATGATTGTATCATTAGCCACGGTATCAGGTAGGTCAATGGTGATGGTAGCTGGTGTGTCAACTTTTACTTCATTACCTACAATACCATTTTGTGTAACAATTAGGCTTAAATTACTTGCTGTCACTTTTGTTAATGAGCCTAAATTATAGGGTTGAGAGACAAGATTTGGATTATTAGCATCGATGATTCTAGCTTGTAAATTGAAATTAGTTGTAGCAGTTGTCAGTTGTGAACCGTTTAAGGTAAAAGTAAATTTGCCATTGGAATCAGTATTTACCATCGGAACAGTCAACGCCGCACCGTCTTTTAATAGCTGAATCGATTGATTGGCGATAGGGCGACCATTACCATCGACAGCCACACCAGATACAGTGATAGTATCAGTCAGGCTATCAGTAATCACCGACTTGGAGATGAAACCATCTTTGATAGTCGTACCTGTAACGCTGAAATCAATGGTTTGCTCGGCTTGCTGATAAACGCCATCATTAACAATGACTTTAATTTTAGCCGTATGGTCTAATTTTGAAATTAAACCGATGTCACTTTGAATGACATTAACTTGTACATAACCGTTGGCATCTGTGACAAGATTAGATGATTTGTCAAAAGTAATCCCTTTATCAAGACCTTCAGCAATTTGTATTTGAACAGGAATGCCCGCTTTAATACCACCTTTGGTATCTGTTACTTTGATGCCTAAAGTAGTAGTATCGGTGGCTGTTCTAAGCGTTGTTTTTGATGGGCTAACAAATAGCTTGTAGGCTTCAGTATTGGCATTGCTCGTCGCACCGCGTAACGTGGTGGTAGCTGCTGATGTGCCAGACTGGGCGTAGATAACTACACCGTTTTGCAAGGCAGTCGTTGCCTTGGCAAGGTCTTTGATTTCAACTTCAATGGTTGCTTCACCATTGGCGTTGGTATTGACAACCGCACCTGTGTTATTGACCAGGCCAGAATCCGTTGGAACTTTGAAGCTGACTTGCGCATTTGGCACGACGGCGCCGTTTTTATCTATTGCAAGTGCTGTGACTTTGACTTTTGAGCCAACAGCCAATTGAATTGCTGAATCACTGGTTAATAGCAATGAGTTGACGCTATTGGCCGTGATCGCTTCTTGGGTTCTTAAGGTGACCGTTGAGCTAGTGATAGCACCGGCAGTTGCCTTAAATGATAGACCACTGGTTTGTAGATAATATTTTTGGTCTGGGGTGAGCGCACCGACTTTTAAAGTTAATACCGCTTCACCATTGGCATTGGTGGTTGCCTGAAGTGGAGTGGTATTAGTTATACCCGTTGCAGCTGCCGCATCCAATAGCGTAAAGCTAACTGGCATGTTCGCTAGGCTGAAATTTTTGGCATCACGCACTTGGGCAGTCACGTTGATTGTATCACCATTATTGGTAGTTAGCGTATTAACATCTGTAACCAAATTGACTTCAGCAATGTCATTCACCGTCGGTTGTGGGGCGGTTTTGGTAAGAGGTACATTGAGTGTTTGTGTTACATTACCGTTAGATACGGCTGTTACCATATAGCCACTTGCAATCAATTTTTCCGCTTTGGTTGGGTCTATCACACGTAAACGGATATAAGCAGTACCCTTAGGGATAATTACCGCTCGCTCGCCAATCATCGGCTCTACAGGTGCAGCGACTTCACTGGTCAATACCGTCGAAGGCGATAAGCTCACAATGCCAGTGGTTGTTGGGTCTGGTAGGTTGAATGTAACAGGCGCATTGGTAACAGCACCGTTTTGGGCATCGACTGTGTGAGCCATCACAATGAACTCATTGCCTTGGCTCAATACGACTGGCGTATTTGGGAAATTCTCTAAGACCACTTTATCAATGCTCACTTCATTGACGGCTTTGGCTTTTAGAGTGATTTCACCTACAGCGCCACTTGGGGCAGTGACTTTAACTTTTAGACCATTTTGTAGATAGGCTTTTTGGCTAGCGGTTAATAAGTTTTTGACTTCTAAATCGATACTGGCTTCGCCTTTTTCGTCCGTTTTCACGGTTGTACCCGTAATATTAAAGACATTAGTCAACGCTGGATCTGGAATACTAAATGTCAAATCACTTGCAGCGACGCCGCCAAAGTTACCATTCAATGCAGAAGCAGTCACATGGACTTTAGAGCCTGCCATCATCAAAATATCATCTCTATCAGCGGTGACAGCGATAGAGGTAATGACGCTATCAATCCCTGCATCTCTGGCAGTGAGTTTAATCGGATTAATTTTGGTGCCATTTGGTACTGTCGCGTTGACTACTAAACCATTGGTAAGTAGATAATTACGTTGGGTTTTTGATAAAGAGTCAATACGTAGCTTGATAACGGCTTTGCCTTGCGTATCGGTAGTAACCGTTGACCCTGATAAATTAGCAATACCCGTTGATTCCAACCCTGGCAATGAGAAAGTGACAGGTACTTTGCTCAATGGACCCTGATTGGCATCTGCTACCGACGCAGTAATATCAAAGGTAGTACCCACGGTCAAATCGAAAATATTATTAGATAAACTACTACTCAATGCACCTTGTTTGACTAACGCAATATTAGCTTCGACTGGCACTGCTGAAGGATCGATGCCTTTTAAGGTGATATTACCTTTAACGTCAGCTGGAGTCGTGTTCATGGTATTCTTAGATAGCGCTTGGATGCTGATACCGTTTTGAATCAGGTAATCTTTGGCAGCTGTCGATTTGACTTCTAGCTCAATAGTGGCTTCACCACTGGCATTAGTGGTGATATTTGATGTATCAGAAACTGCATACACACCCGATACGGATGGGTTAGTTAGCAGATTGAATTCAACAGGTGCCCCGCCAATACCAGTATTATTACCATTGAGTACTGACGCAGTCACAGTGAAGCGTTCGCCAATTTTGATATTAAATGGATTAACGGGTGAGGTTAATTTGACCGATTTGACATCAAGGCGTTTGACACTGGTATCCACGCCTTTTAATGTTAAGGCAGGTGCAGCTTTACCGTTAGATGTGGCATTGATGGTAAAACCGTTAAGTAATGCTTGTTTTTGCGCATCTGTAAGCGATTTTACCTCTAAAGTAATAACCGCTTCACCCTTATCATCTGTTAATACCGTAGAAGCGGATAAACTGGCTACACCTGTATCTGCAAAGCTTGGCAGAGTAAACGTGACAGGCGTGTTTTTAACCACACCTTTTTGGTCGTCTAATACAGTAGCGACCACTTTAACTTGGCTACCAATGGTTAAAGGAATATTTGAGCCTGTTAGATTAACTGTGCTTACCGATACTTCATTGGCCGCTTTGGCAGCAAGATTAATAACACCTTGTCGACCATTTTGTGCGGCTACAGTCACATTTAAACCATTTAAAAGTGCCGCTTTCTGAGCATCAGTCAAGGTTGTTTTAACTTCAAGGTCAATAATGGCTTCGCCTTTGTCATCAGTAGTAACGGTAGAGCCGCTTAAATTAAAGACACCTGTTAATGCTGGATTTGGAATATTGACGGTTAGGTTTTGGCCTTTAATCCCACCGAAATTCTTGTCAAGTGCAACAGCGGTGACACGTACACGACTACCTGCCGCCATAATAATATTGTTGGAATCAGCCGTAACTGAAATTGAATCAATTGTATTATCAGGCGTCATAACGTTTTTAGCAGAGAGCTGTAGCGGTGAAATTACTGTACCATTAGGCACTGCGGCTTTAACTGTCAAGCCATTGGTAAGTATATAGTTACGTTGGTCTGCAGACAATGATTTAATTTCAAGATTAATGATTGCTTCACCATTGGCATTCGTGACGATGGTAGAACCTGACAGATTAGCGATACCTGTTTTATCTAAATCAGGTAAGGTAAAACTAACAGGTACACCATCTAATTTGCCATTGTTAGCATCTGCGATGGATGCTGTGATTGACAGCTTATTCCCTACCGTCAGATCAAATGGGTTCACGCTAGATACCAATAAAGCTTTACTGACTTTAGCAATATTGGCACTTAACGTTGGATCGGTGCCAAGAATAGTTTTCTTGCCGCTGATATCAGCAGGTGGATTATTTAACGTGTTTTTAGCAATCGCAGTGATAGTTACGCCATCAGTTAACAGTAATTGCTTAGCGGCTTCTGACTTAACTTCAAGCTCAATAGTCGCTTCACCATTTACGTTAGTAATAACATTGGTCGTATCAGAGACAGCATAAACACCAGTCAAACTAGGATTGTCAATAGTAAACTCAACAGGAGCGCCACCTATACCTGTATTGTTAGCACCTAATACAGATGCAGTAACCGTAAATCGCTCTCCTGTTTTGATATTAAATTTACTGATAGGGCTTGATAAATTGACTGCTTTTACATCAAAGCGCTTGATAGTATCCATGCCTGTTAAAGTAAGCGCAGGTGCCACTTTACCATTGGCAGTGGCATTAATGGTAAAGCCTTTTAATAAGTTGGCTCTTTGGGTATCAGTCAGCGACTGAACTTGCAATGTAATAATAGCCTGACCCTTATCATCGGTAATAATGGTTGATGGCGACAAACTTGTCACACCATAATCCGCTAAAGATGGTAGGCTAAAAGTTACTGGTGAGTTGGCAATGGTACCGTTTTGTGCATCGCTCACATTAGCAGTAACTGTGAACTGGCTACCCACAGATAGGGGAATATTGGTGACATTGGAAGTTAAGTTAACATTTGAAACTACGACATCATTGACTGCTTTTGCCGATAATTTGATTTGACTAGTTTTGCCATTGGCGGCAGTGATATCAACTACCAAACCATTAGCCAGTGCCTGTTTTTGTGCAGCAGTTAAGGCAGATTTGATTTGCAGGTTAAAAATCGCTTCGCCTTTTGAATCAGTGGTAATCGTTGAGCCTGTAATATTGTACACGCCCGTAGCTGATGGGTCTGGAATTTTAACCGTTAAAGTTTGATTCGCCAATCCACCAAAATTTTTGTCCAGTGCGATGGCAGTGACTTTTACAGTGCTACCCGCTGTCATCAAAATATTATCGCTATCTGCTACGACTGAAACACTTTCAACCGTAACAGGAAGGGTGGAAGATTGTTTCGCTGATAATTTTATAGGTGCAACACTAGTACCATTAGCAACTGATGCGTTAACAGTTAAACCATTACTCATTAAGTAACTACGTTGAGTTGCATTAAGAGAGGTAAGGGACAAATTAATAGTGGCCTTGCCTTGGGCATCAGTGGTGACTGTTGAGCCCGACAAATTAGCGATACCCGTTTGATCTAGTCCAGGTAAGGTAAATGTCACTGGTACGTTAGCTAACGCACCTTGAGATGCATCTAACACATTGGCAGTCACAGTAAAGGTATTACCGACTGTTAAATCAAACTCGTTGTTAGTAAGACTAGAAGAAAGACCGACTTTTGAAACCTTAGTAATATTTTCATTAAATGCGGGGTCTTTACCCAAGATATTTAATTTATTTGTTACATCAACAGGGCTAGTGCCGGTCGTATTTTTTGCAGTGGCTGTGATATTAATGCCCTGTGACAATAGTTTGGCTTTAGCAGCTTCAGATTTTACTTCCAGTTCAATGGTCGCCTCGCCACTGGCATTTGTTACAACATTAGAGGTATCAGAGACCGCATAAACACCTGTCATACTTGGGTCATCAAGTTTAAATTGGACAGGTACACCACCTAGACCAGTGTTTAGACTATTTAACACTGAAGCAGTAACTGTGAATTTTTCACCAACTTGTACATTAAAGTTGGGCTTTGGTGTCGTTAGATTGACCTTTTGCACATCTAGCTTAGTCGTCGTATTACCTTGCTCGACTCCCTTTAAATTAATAGTATTAGATGCAACACTACCTGTTCTCGCAGTTGAGTTGATAGTTAATCCAGTATTTAACAAATAACTTATTTGTTCATTTGACAAAGATTTGAGCTCTAACTCTAAATTTGCTTCGCCTCTGTCATTGGTTAACACACTTAAATTACTATTAGCAAAAATACCACTAAGAACTGAATTTCCAATATTAAAATCGATGGTCGTGTTCGGAATGATATTATTGTCTTTATCCACTGCTAATGCCGTAACATTAATTTTCGTACCTTTTACCAACGCAATATTTTGGCTATCGCTAATTAATAATAAATTACTGACAGTCACGGTAGGGGTTGTGATATTAACATCGGTGCCTTTGAGGGTTTTACTTGTTGAAACTTTACCTACTGTGGTAGTCACAACCAAACCATTTTGTTTTAAATAGTTTTTTTGATCATTGCTCAAAGACTTAATATCAAGTTTGATAACCGCTTTACCCGTGTCATCAGTGATTAAATTTGGACTAATTCCACTAAACACGCCTGTTACGCTTGGGTCTGTAATTTGAACGCTTACCGGTACACTAGCAACACCGATATTGTTACTGTTTAAGGCGTACACAGTTAACTCTACACTATCGCCAACATTCATATAAAAATCAGAACTGGTACTGACTAATTGAACTTTCTTCACACTGGCAAGATTGGTCGTAGTGGTCGAATCTGTACCGGTGCTTGGGTTAGTCACACTGACCGTACCTGTTTTTACAGGCGGCGGCAATGTATCATTACCGCCACCACCGCCACAACCAGCGAGGGCAAGTGCGGTCGTTAATGCAGAGAGTTGAAAGGATTTGATTAGGTTGGTAGAGATAGCCATAAAGTTATCCTAGAGAAAGTAAGTAAGGCTGCTAAATAAATCGAGAGAGATAAATAGAATCAGAAAAAATTACCAATTTTTCGATGAGCAGAAAATGTTACGTAATTGATGCTAAAATATAATTTTTGATGTTGTGTACTTTACTAAGTTTGCACAAAAGTTACAACAAATTCTAATCATAATTTGATGAATTTAATCGAATTGAAATTATAGGCTGTGGTCTAAAAAGTATGCTCACTATACCCAGCCATAATTGACATAATGAAACAGTAAATCAAAAGCCTTAAAA